>DATCFA010000343.1:0-4017 GCA_036509805.1 Casimicrobiaceae bacterium | reverse complement strand
GCGCTGGCTTTCGGCGTACATCGCGTAGAACGCCCGCGTGCCGGCCGCCAGCGTGAAAGGCTCGATGCCGGCGACGCGCCGCGCGAATTCGCCGGCATCGAGTCCGAAATCGCCCCAGTTGGAAATCGGCGTGCGATTCGCGGTGACGATCTGCACGAATTGCCGCGCACGGCTCGCCGGCGGCCCGTCCAGCGTCACCACGTGCTTCAGGAACGCCGTCTCGGGAGGCATTGCAAGCTGCGGATGCGCATCGAGCATCACGGCGAGCAGCGACGTGCCCGAGCGCGGGCAGCCGACGATCACCGGAAACGGACTGCGCAACGCCGCGCCGGCGGCGCCCGAAGCCGGCGCGGCCAGCGGCGGACCTGCGGAGGCAGCGTCGCTCATCGCGTCACAGGCGCTCGATCGCCAGCGCCGTCGCCTCGCCGCCGCCGATGCACAGCGCCGCGATGCCGCGCCTGCCGCCGGTCTTGCGCAGCGCGCCCAGCAGCGTGACGACGATGCGCGCGCCGGACGCGCCGATCGGATGGCCGAGCGCGCATGCGCCGCCGTGCACGTTGACCTTGTCATGGCCGATCGCATGCTCGCGCATCGCCGCCATCGTCACCACGGCGAACGCTTCGTTGATCTCGAACAGGTCGATGTCGGCAGTCGTCCAGCCGGTTTGTTTGTACAGTTTGGCGATCGCGCCGACGGGTGCGGTGGTGAATTCGCCCGGCTTCTGCGCGTGCGACGCGTGCGCGACGATCGCCGCGAGCGGCGCGAGTCCGCGCTTCTCGGCGGTCGAGCGGCGCATGAGCACCAGCGCCGCGGCGCCGTCGGAGATCGAGCTCGCGTTCGCCGCCGTCACCGTGCCGTCCTTGCGGAACGCGGGCTTGAGCAACGGGATCTTCGCCGGCTGCGCCTTGGCCGGTTGCTCGTCATGGTCGACGACCACGTCGCCCTTCCTGCCGCTCACCGTCACCGGCGCGATTTCCCATGCGAAGCTGCCGTCGGCGGTCGCGGCGAGCGCGCGTGCGAGCGACGCCTGCGCGAACGCATCCTGCGCCTCGCGCGTGAACGCGTACTTGTCCGCGCATTCCTCGGCGAACGTTCCCATCAGCCGCCCTTTGTCGTACGCGTCCTCGAGACCGTCGCAGAACATGTGGTCGATCACCTGCTGGTGCCCCATCCGGTAGCCGGTGCGGGCCTTCGGCAGCAGGTACGGCGCCTGGCTCATGCTTTCCATGCCGCCGGCGACGATGATGTCGGACGAGCCGGCGACGAGCGCGTCGTGGGCGAGGATCATCGCTTCCATCGCCGACCCGCACATCTTGTTGACCGTCGTGGCGCCCGTCGCCAGCGGCAATCCCGCTTTCATCGACGCCTGCCGCGCCGGCGCCTGGCCCTGCCCGGCCGGCAGCACGCAGCCGAAGATCGTCTTGTTGACGTCCTCGGGCTTGATGCCCGCGCGCTCGACCGCGGCCTTGATGGCGACGGCGCCAAGATCGCTGGCGGTGAGCGTGGCGAAATCGCCCTGAAAGGCGGCCATCGGCGTGCGCGCCGCGCCGACGATGACGATGGGATCGTTTTCCATGATGACGTTCCTGTGCGCCTACCGGCTGTCGTCGAACAATTCGCGGCCGATCAGCATCCGCCGGATTTCGCTGGTACCCGCGCCGATTTCATAGAGCTTGGCGTCGCGCCACAGGCGCCCGGTCGCGTATTCGTTGACGTAGCCGTTGCCGCCCAGGCACTGGATCGCCTCGCCCGCCATCCACGTCGCCTTTTCCGCGGCGTAGAGGATGGCGCCGGCGGCGTCCTTGCGCGTGGTCTCACCGCGGTCGCACGCGGCGCCCACCGCATACACATACGCCTTGCAGGCGCTCATCGTCGTATACATGTCGGCGAGCTTGCCCTGCATCAGCTGGAACTCGCCGATCGACTGGCCGAATTGCTTGCGCTCGTGGACGTACGGCAGCACCACGTCGAGGCACGCAGCCATGATGCCGAGCGGACCAGCCGCCAGCACGGCGCGCTCGTAGTCGAGCCCGCTCATCAACACGCTGACGCCGCGACCCTCTTCGCCAAGCACGTTTTGCGCGGGCACCTCGCAGCCGGCGAACACCAGCTCGCAGGTGTTCGAACCGCGCATGCCGAGCTTGTCGAGCTTCTGCGCGGTGGAAAAGCCGCGCATGCCCTTCTCGACGATGAACGCCGTGATGCCGCGTGCGCCGGCGTCCTTGTCGGTCTTCGCATAGACGACCAGCGTGTCCGCTTCGGGGCCATTGGTGATCCACATCTTGCTGCCGTCGAGCACGTAGTGATCGCCGCGGCGCACCGCCGCGAGGCGCATCGACACGACGTCGGACCCCGAGCCCGGCTCGCTCATCGCGAGCGCGCCGACGTGCTCGCCGGAGACCAGCGGTGGCAGATACTTGCGCTTCTGCGCGTCGCTGCCGTTGCGGCGGAGCTGGTTGACGCACAGGTTGGAGTGCGCGCCGTACGAAAGCCCGACCGAGGCCGATGCGCGCGAGATTTCCTCCATCGCGACGATGTGCGCGAGATAGCCCAGCGCGCTGCCGCCGTAGTCCTCGTCGACGGTGATGCCGAGGAGCCCCAGCGCGCCCATCTTGCGCCACAGGTCCGCCGGGAAAAGGTTGTCACGGTCGATCGCTGCCGCGCGCGGCGCGATTTCGTCGGCCGCGAACGCGCGCACGCTGTCGCGCAGCATGTCGATGCTGTCGCCCAGCTTGAAATCCAGCATGTCGAAGTGCGCCATCCGTGGTTCCCGTCCGCCCGCCACGCGCGGCGCCGGCGGTGCTTTGCGGGCGCTCGCCCGCAGTATCGTGATATTGTATGACGTTTACGTAAACGTCAACCTTACAGCCTCAACCGTGGCCGCCGGAGCCCGCCCGGCCTTCCCGGTGCGCGGCAGCGCGCGTTTGCGCAGCATCCTTCAACTGCCGCCGGCATTCGCGCTCGATGCCGTCCATCTCCGCCAGCGTGGCGTCGATGTCGTCCTTCTGCTGCATGAGGCGCGCGCGGCGGTCGGCGAGCAGCTCGACGAACTTCGCGAGTTGGCCGCGCTCGTTGCGCGACACCTCGTACATGTCGAGCAGGCCGGCGATTTCGGCCAGCGCGAGTCCCAGCCGCTTGCCGCGCAGGATCAGCTTGAGGCGCACGCGCTCGCGCTCGCCGTAAACGCGCACGCGGCCGACGCGCTGCGGTGCGATCAGCCCTTCGTCCTCGTAGAAGCGGATGGCGCGCGTGGTCAGCGCGAATTCCTTCGCCAGGGCGGAAATCGTATAGGCGGGCGGGCGCGACGGCATGTGGGAAGCGGCAGGCATCGCCGCGTTCAAGGCGCAGTGTCGAAGTCACGATACCATATGCATCGGCGCGTCGCTTCCGCTTGCCGGAGCGCGCCCATCCCGATGAATGCCCCCCTGCACAGCGAACTCGACTACCCGTTCGCCGCCGCGCCGCCGGTCGGCGATTCGATGCGTGTCGCGCCCGGCATCACCTGGCTGCGGATGGCGCTTCCTTTCGCGCTCGATCACATCAACCTGTGGCTGTGCGATGGCGGCGACCGGGTCGCCGCCATCGACTGCGGGTATGGCGACGCGCCCACGCGCGCCGCGTGGCAACGGCATTTCGCGCAGACGCTCGATGGGCGCCCGCTGGCGAAGATCGTCGCCACGCATTTCCATCCCGACCACATCGGCAATGCGCAGTGGATGAGCGAACGCTTCGGCGTGCAGGTGACGATGACGCATGCCGAGTTCCTGCACGCGCATGCGGTGTGGCGCGACGAAGGCACGCTGTCGGTCGCGGCGTTCGGACGCTTCCTGTGCGCGCACGGCATGAGCGACGAGCACGCGCAGGAATTGGCCGCGCGCGGCGTCGCCTACCGTCGCGGCGTGCCGGAGCTTCCGGCCACGTTCGCGCGGATCATCGACGGTGACGCAATCGACCTGGGCGACGCCCGCTTCCGCGTGATCGCCGGATTCGGCCACTCGCCGGAGCACGCCGCGCTGC
>DATCFA010000342.1:0-2871 GCA_036509805.1 Casimicrobiaceae bacterium | reverse complement strand
GCCGGCGATCACCTGCGCCATCGACAGGTCGGCGTAGGTGAGTGTCGCGCCGACTAGCCACGGCCCGCGCGCCGTGTTGCGCTGCAGGACGCGCTCGAAGTAGCCGAAGAACTTGGGTACGCGGTGGGCGAGAAAATCCTTCGACCGTCGCTTCGCCGCCGCTTTCTGTTGCGCGTAGTACAGCCCGCCGGCGATCGGATGATGGGTGTCGTGAATCTCCACGACGAAGTCGGCGATGGTCAGTTGCAACTGGTGCGTCCACAACGCGCCCGCCGCGTCGCGCGGTGCGAGGTGCAGGCGGCCGCCGAGGAACAGCAGGATGTTGGCCGTCTGCCCGATCAGTTGCCGCCCGGCCTTCAGGAACGGCGGCGCGAAAGGCGGCCGCGCGACCTCCTTGCCGTCGAGGTAGCGTTCGAGCGCGGGAACGCCGCCGCCACTTTTCGCGGGCAGCAGCGCAATGTCGACATAGGCGGCGCCGGCTTCCTCGAGTGCGAGGCGCACGTATTCGCCGCGTCCCTGGATGCCGGGCCAGTAATAGAGTGTGTAGGTCACGATGATCCTCTACGTCTACGCCGCCGTGGTTCCTGCGGCGAAACACCGATGCTAGCGGTGACGCGCGGCCGGTGGTTGTCGGCGCGCACAGCGATCCGTCGCGGCGAGCGGCGCCGGTTACTGCGGTGCACAGAATGCCACGCCGATGCCATTGCCTTCGGGCACCCACGCCGCGGCCATCATCTGCGCGCGCACCGCGACATCGGTGGTGTAGCGATGGTTGGGCGCGCCGCCCATGCCATTGTTGTAGAGCCGGTAGACGGGAATCGAGCCGGCGACGCAATTGCCGCTCGCGTCCGGCACGTAGGTGTTGAACAGCGCCGACGATTCGAGCTGCCAGTCGGGGAACAGCGCGATCGTCTGCTCGCAGCCGAGCCCGTGCAGCGCGTAGAAGTGCGAGCTTTTGGGCGCGAACGAATCGTTGAAGAAGCGGCACACGCCCACACTCGCCGTGGGCGCCGCGGTGCTGGCGAATGCGCTGAAGCTGCGGCCGCTGCGCACCCATCCTGTGCACGGCGCCTGCTGGGCATCGCACAGCGCGATCTCGCTGGCGAGCGGCGTCAGGAAATAGTGGTCGAACGCGGCGTCGTAATACTCGACGACCGTCACGCGCGATGAATCGCCGGTGGCGCCTGTTCCCGCGATCGGCAGGATGGCGAGGTCGACCAACTGCGGCGAATCGATGACGAGGTCGGCGTCGCGTGCGCCGGCGGCCTGCGGATCGAAGAGCAGCGAGAGCGTGCACGACTGTCCGGCAGGAATCGACGCGCCGACGACGCAGCCGTTCTCGAGTCCGCTGAAGTCGTACGCGTCGGGACCCCCGAGGATGATGTTGGCAAGCGTCAGCGCTGCCGGCCCGCCGTTGTGCAGCGTGACGACCAGTGCAGGCGACTGCGTGCCGATCGGTTGCGGCGCGAACTCGGCGCTCGGCGGCGTGATCGTCAGCGCTGCCGTCCCCGCCTGCGCATCGATGCCGCGCCCGTAGAAGGTCAGCAGTGGCGTGGCGTCGGCGGTCGAGTTGTCCAGCCACAGGCCGCCGGACGTCTGTCCGGTCAACGTCGGCGCGAACACGATGCTGGCGCTGCACGCAGCGCCGGGCGCGAGCGTCATGCCGGTCGCGCAGGTCGTGCTGACGTGAAAGGCCGCACCGGTGGCCGGATGCACGCCGACATCGGTGAACGTGAACGGCCGGTCGCCGCAGTTGACGATGGTCGCGCCGCCGCTCGCAGTGTTGCCGACCAGCACGTTGCCGAACTCCAGCGCCGTTGCGCTGATGCAAAAGCGCGCGTCCGCCTGCGCGTGGCGCGCGCACAGGCAGGCGGCGATCGCCAACGCAGCGACAAGCAGTTGCGGCGCGGCGGCGTGGAAGCGCACGGACACGGCGCCTCAGTTGGCCGCGGCGTGCGGCGCCGGCGGCGTACCGAGGCGCCGGCGGCGGCGCGCGCGGTACCACGCGCTCGCGTTGTCCAGGTAAAGGTAGATCACCGGCGTGGTGAACAGCGTCAGCACCTGCGACAGGGCGAGGCCACCGACCATCGCGTAGCCGAGCGGCCGGCGCAGTTCCGAACCCACGCCATGGCCGAGCATCAACGGCAGGCCCGCGAGAATCGCGCACATCGTCGTCATGATGATCGGCCGGAAGCGCAGCATGCACGCGGCGAAGATCGAGTCCTCGGGCGACATGCCCTGTTCGCGCTCGGCCTTCAGCGCGAAGTCCACCATCATGATGCCGTTCTTCTTGACGATGCCGATCAGCAGGATGATCCCGATCAGCCCGATGATGGAGAGGTCGTAGCCGAACGTCCACAGGATGAGCAGCGCGCCCACGCCTGCCGACGGCAGCGTCGACAGGATCGTCAGCGGATGAATGTAGCTTTCGTACAGGAAGCCGAGCACGATGTAGACGGCGAGCAGCGCGGCCGCGATCAGGTAGGGTTGCGTTGCGAGCGAGCTCTGGAACGCCTGCGCCGTCCCCTGGAACGTTCCGCTCATCGCCACCGGCACCGCCATCGTCTTCATCAGCGCCTGCACGGCGTCGACCGCGTCGCCGAGCGCCGCGCCGGGTGCCAGGTTGAACGAGATCGTGATCGCCGGGAACTGGCCCTGGTGGCTGACCGACAGGTAGTTGGTCTTGGTGTTGTCGATTTTGACGAACGTCGACACCGGTATCTGCTTGCCCAGCGTCGGCGACGTCACGTAGATGTTGTCGAGGACCTTCGGGTCCTTCTGCAGCTCGGGTGACACCTCGAGCACGACGTGGTAGGTGTTGAGCTGCGTGAAGTACTGCGCGATCTGGCGCTGTCCGATGGCGTCGTAGAT
>DATCFA010000341.1:0-2112 GCA_036509805.1 Casimicrobiaceae bacterium | reverse complement strand
ACGCATGCGAAAGGACTTCGGCGATGCAGGACCCGGATTGCATTTTCTGCAAGATCGTCAAGGGCGAGATCCCCAGCCGCAAGGTGTTCGAGGACGACGACATTTTCGTCTTTCACGACATCCGTCCGGTGGCGCCGGTGCACCTGTTGATGATTCCCAAGGCGCATCGGGCGACGATGTACGACGTCACCGACGGCGACGCGCCCGTACTGGGACGGATGATGGCGCTCGCGGGCAGGCTCGCGCGCGATGCAGGCGCCGGCGACGGTTTCAGGATGATCGTCAACACCGGCCGCGTCGGCCTGCAGGAAGTGCAGCACGTGCATCTACATGTGATCGGCGGCCCTGAATCCCTGGGGCCGATGATCCCTCGCAAGAGCAACTGAGGAGAACGAAATGGGCTCGATGAGCATCTGGCATTGGTTGATCGTACTGGTCGTCGTGGTGATGATCTTCGGCACGAAGAAGCTGCGCAACGTCGGCCAGGACCTGGGCGGCGCCGTCAAGGGCTTCAAGGAAGGCATGCGCGACGACAGCGATGCGGCGCGCGCGGCGGCAGAGCAGGAGGCCGCGCAGAAGGCGCAGCTCGGTGGCACCACCATCGAAGGCGAAATCAAGCGCGAGCCGGTGTCGAAGTCCTGACCGCGCGCGCATGTTCGACATCGGCTTTTCCGAAATTGTCGTCATCGCCGTCGTGGCGCTGGTGGTGATCGGCCCGGAAAAGCTGCCGAAGACCGCACGCACGCTGGGCGTGCTGTTCGGCCGGCTGCAGCGCTACGTCAGCGACGTCAAGGCTGACATCAGCCGCGAAATGGAGCTGGACGAGCTGCGCAAGCTGCAGCAGGAAATGAAGTCGGCAGCGAGCGATATCCGGCAGTCGGTGGAAACGGCGGCGCACAGCATCGAGTCGGGCGCGCGCGACGTCGAGGCGCAGCTCAGCGCGGCCGGCAGCGATACGCCGGCGGTGCTGCCCGAGATACCGTCGCCTGTCGCCACCGTCGAAGCCGTCGGCGCCGAGCCGGCGCGCCAGGCCGCATTGCCCGGATTCGAGAAGATCTGAACCCGCCGAAGCCGCAAGCGCGCACCGGCGTGCGATGGCGCCCCCGAACACTATCGACCCGACACCGATGAGCGACGCGCAGGAATCCCCGCAGGAAACGTTCATCTCGCACCTGGTCGAGTTGCGCAGCCGGCTGCTCAAGGCGTTCGTCGCGATCCTGATCGTGTTCGTGGCGCTGGCGCCGTTCTCGAAGGAGCTCTACTCGCTGGTTGCGAAGCCGCTGATGCACGCGCTGCCGCACGGCGCGACGATGATCGCCACCGATGTCACCGGCACGTTCCTGGTGCCGCTCAAGGTGACGCTGCTGGCGGCGTTCCTCGTCTCGCTGCCCTGGGTGCTGTGGCAGATCTGGGCGTTCGTGGCCCCCGGCCTCTACAAGCACGAGCAGCGGCTCGCGCTGCCGCTGATCGTGTCGAGCGTCGTGTTCTTCTTCCTCGGCATGGCGTTCGCCTACTTCGTCGTGTTCCCGTGGATTTTCGCGTTCTTCGTCGGCTTCACGCCCGAGGGCGTGCAGATGATGACGGACATCGACAAGTACCTGAGCTTCGTGCTGTGGATGTTCATGGCATTCGGCGTGACGTTCGAGATACCGGTCGTGCTCGTCGTGCTGGTGCGCCTCGGCATCGTGCCGCTCGCCAAGCTGCGGTCGTTTCGCCGCTATGTGATCGTCGGAGCATTCATCGTGGCGGCGGTGATCACGCCTCCCGATGTCGTGTCGCAGATGATGCTCGCCGTGCCGATGTGCCTGCTCTACGAGCTCGGGCTGTTCGCCGCGCGGTTCTTTCCCAAGCCCGCGGACGAAGCCACGCGCGAAACCAGCACGACGGTTGTCTGACCGAACTGCGGCCGCACCTGCGCGCTCGTCTGCGGGTGCGGCGCCGCTGTCCCTACGTCAGCCAGCCGTGTCTACTGCGGTTCACTGGCCTTCGGTCGCTTGCCCACGAGGACGTCGAGGCTGACGGTCTTTGGCGCGCGCCACACGGTCACCTTCGCAGTCGACCCGGGCGTCAGCTCGGCGATGCGCGTCATCAGTCCGGCGACGTCGTGCGTCG
>DATCFA010000340.1:0-3513 GCA_036509805.1 Casimicrobiaceae bacterium | reverse complement strand
GCCGACCTTGCCCGTGCATTCGGGACGCGACTTGAGTAATGCATACGCGCCCAGCAAGTCGGCGGTGCGCTTCTTCGCATCCAGCTCGGAAAAAAGCTGCATCGCCTTTTCCTCGGTGCCCGGGTAGCCGCCGGCCGGCGTCAGCGCATCGGGCGCGAACGCGACGAAATTCTCCAATGCGAGACGGCGCACGACATCCTCGATGTACGGATTGAGCCCGCGATTCTCGTGGTAGACGACGACGCCCGGCAATTTGCCCTTCGCATTCGCCGGGAGCGCAAAATAGCCGCGCATGGTGCCGGACCCCTGCGGCGACGGGTAAGTCACGTATTCGGACTTGATGCGCTTGTCGTCCTTCGGCACCTGCTGCGCGAGTGCGTAGTTGGGCGTCAGGCTTTCCAGCATCGCCGCGGCGGTGAAGCCGCCGACTGCGCGCTTCGCTGCGCGGTCGAGAAAATCGCGCCGCGCGAGCTTGCCGTGGATATAGCCGTCGAACAGCTTCAGGACTTCGGGAGGGAAATGGCCGGCCGTCTTGCGATCCATGCGCGCGCCTCTGTGACGTGGGAAGCGATCGGACGATTCTACATCGTGCGTAAACACGAGCATGCCGCCAAATCGTCCGTATCGACAGGATGCCGCGCAGCGCTTGAAGGTCGCTGCGCCGCGGCGCGCTCACCGCACTGGCGGCGACTGCAGCCGAATGCCGGCAACCACCTCCCGATCGTCGGCGCGGCTGGCAAACCGGCTGCCGAGTTCCACGAACGCATTCGCGCGAACGTTTTGGCGGCGGCGCCGAACTACCGTACGACAGCGCCGTCGAGGGAAATCAACGCGACGCGTCCGCGCCATCGGGTTTCACGGCGTGGCCCCCGTCCTTTAGCGCGGACGCCTCCGGCGCGTCGCCGCAGACGGCGCAATGCCGCCTGTTGCGCGATCGAACCACGTTGACGAGCGTCGCGACGCTCGCCGCGATCGCCGCCCACAGAAACCCCTGCGCCAGCGAATAGTCGAGCGTGCGGCCCTTCAGCAACTGCGCGACGCAGATGAGCACCGCCGCGATGGCGAATACCAGAAGGAAGCGACGGACCCAGAATGCGATACCCATTGCGGATCTCTCCTACGGCTTGAATCAGCTGGTGCGCGTGATGATATTACGGCTGCGACCGCAGCGTGCTACCGTTGGGAAATTCGCTGTAAACGCCTCCTGAAAGAAGCGCCGATGTCACCTCGCCAGACGTTCACGGTATTTGCGACAGTGGCCGTCCTTGCGGCGGGCGGCGGCCATTGCCTGGCACAGCCAGCCCCCATTTACAGCATTACGAAGACAGTGCCTCTCGGGTCGCCCGACCGTTGGGACTACCTGACCTTCGATCCTGCCTCGCATCGCGTTTTCATCGCGCACGGCGATCGCGTGACGGTCGTCGATGGCGGCGACGGCGCCATCATCGGTGAAATCGGTGGATTTCCCGGAGGCACCCACGGCATTGCGCTCGCGCCGCAATCCGGTCGCGGGTACTCCGACGATGGCAAGGCGGGCACCGTGTCGTCGTTCGACCTGCAGTCGCTGAAGCGCGGCAAGACGCTGAAAGCCGCGCGCGGCGCCGATGGCATCGTGTTCGATCCCGCCAGCGGTCACGTTTTCGTCATCAATGGCGATAGCAAATCGGTCACCGTCATCGACCCGCGCAGCGACACGCCCATCGCCACCGTCGATGTCGGCAGCGGCCTGGAGTTCGCCACCGTCGACGGCAAGGGGAAGCTCTACATCGACGGGGTTGAAAGAGGCGAAATCGTGCGCGTGGACACGCGCAGCAACACCGTCGACGCGCATTGGGCGCTCCCCGGCTGCCAACGCCCGCACGGCATCGCGATCGATGCCGCGAATCGCCGGCTGTTCGCGAGCTGCGCGAACAACGTCATGGCCATCGTCGACGCGGACAGCGGCGCGCTGGTCGCCTCGTTGCCGATCGGCTCGCGCAGCGACGCGGCCGCCTTCGATCCGGAGAGGAAACGCGCCTTCAGCTCGAACGGAGACGGCACGCTTTCGGTCATCACCGAAATCGGGCCCGATGAATTCGCCACACTCGGCGCGGTTGCGACGCGCTTCGGCGCGCGCACGATGACGCTCGATCCCGTGACGGGGCGGATCTACCTGGTAACCGCGGATTACGTGGTCAATGCCAACGCCGACCCCGCGGACATCCGGCATCGGTATTCGATCACGCCTGGATCGGTGAAGCTGATTTTTCTCGATCCTGCGCGGTAGTGGCAGCGTCGGGACTAACGGTCGATAACAACGTCTGTATGTCCCCACGTTCCGGCGCGCAACACACTCCGGCTAAACCCGTTCGGAAGTCCGAGCCGGCACGAGTCCCGGCAAGCGCGCTCGTATCGAAGCTTCCAGGCCCGCCGAGTCCAGTCCAAGCTTGGCGAGCAGCAGGGCCGGATCGCCATGATCGATGATCCGATCGGGCAATCCCAGCTGGAGTATCGGGATTGATACTCCGGCATCGCAAAGGGCTTCCGAGACGGCGCTGCCGGCGCCGCCGGCAATGACATTTTCTTCTACGGTCACCAGTGCATCGTGGTTGCGAGCAAGCGAAAGAATCAATGCGGTGTCCAGCGGCTTGACGAAGCGCATGTTCGCCACCGTGGCATCCAGGCGCTCGCCAGCGGCCAACGACGACGCGAGCATCGATCCGAACGCAAGAATTGCAACCTTGTGCGAAGAGCGACTCGAGTGGCGGCGGAATTCGCCTTTGCCGACGGCCAGCGCCGTCATCGCAGTGTCCACGGCAACACCGCTACCGGACCCGCGAGGGAATCGGACGGCCACAGGCGTGCCGAGAATGACGGCCGTGTACAGCATCTGGCGGCACTCGTTCTCGTCCGCGGGTGCCATGATCGTCATGCCGGGTATGCAGCGAAGAAATGTCAGATCGTAGGCGCCGATGTGAGTCGCGCCATCCGCACCGACAACACCCGCACGATCGACGGCGAACACCACGGGAAGATCCTGCAACGCGATGTCGTGAATGATCTGGTCGTAGGCGCGCTGCATGAACGTCGAATAGATGGCGACCACCGGACGCATCCCCTCGCAGGCGAGGCCGCCAGCAAATGTGACGGCATGCTGCTCCGCGATGCCCACGTCAAAGTAGCGCGACGGAAATTGCTGCGAAAACGCCACCAGGCCGGACCCTTCGCGCATGGCCGGCGTGATCCCGACTATTCTCTCGTCCTGCGCCGCCATATCGCAGAGCCAATCGCTGAAAACCTGCGTGTAGGTCGGTCTCGCAGCGGGCTTGGGCGCCAATCCGATCGCGGGGTCGAATTTCGTGACCCCGTGGTAGAGGATCGGGTCTTTTTCGGCCAGTGGATAACCGTAGCCTTTTTTTGTAATCACGTGCAGGAACTGCGGACCCGGCAATGCGCGCACTTTGGCGAGCATCCGCGTCAGCATGTCCAGGTCGTGCCCGTCGATCGGACCAATGTAGTTGAATCCGAACTCCT
>DATCFA010000339.1:0-5506 GCA_036509805.1 Casimicrobiaceae bacterium | reverse complement strand
GAGCGGCGAGCCGGCCGCCGACGTGCAGATGAAATGGATCGGTTCCGACGGATAGGTGTCCGCGCCGCTGGCGCCGGCAGCGAGCGCCACCAGCATCAGCATCGGGATCCGCAGCATGCGTGCGCAGTTCATCAGTGCCTTTCAGTCGAGTCGACGTTTGATGCGAGTAGCGACCGGTCAGCCTTCGACCTGGCCATCGTTTTCGTGGGTCCTGAACGTTCGCGGCGGATAGCCCTGCCAGGGCCGCGCCCGCACGGCATCTTCGAGGATGTCGATTCCGAGCCCGGGGCCTTCGGGCAACGTGATGTAACCGTCGACCGGCAGCAGCGGATTGCGCGCGACGACGGTGCCGAATTCCTCGTACGGCAGGAAGTACTCGGTCAGCGTGAAATTGGGCATGCAGGCCGCGGCCTGCACCGTTGCCGACAGGGCCAGCGTCGTCGAGTTGTAGTTGTGCGGTGACACCGCAACCATTTCCGCCTCGGCGGCGGCGGCGATGAACGTGAGCTCGAGGATTCCGCCGCAGTTCGACACGTCGGGGTTGATGATGTCGACCGCGCGCGCGTTGAAGAGGCGGCGAAAATCGGCGCGCCCGTAGAGCGCCTCCCCGCTGACTACCGGCATCGGCGATGCCGCACGGACTTCGGCAAGCGCCTCGAGGTTGTCCACCTGGCAAGGCTCCTCGAACCAGTAGGGCGCGAACTCGGCGAGGGTGCGCGCGAGTGCGATCGCGTGCATCGGCGCCAGCCGGCGATGGATGTCGAGCAGCAGGTCGATTCCGGGACCGACGGCGGTGCGCACCGCGCGCAGCACGGCGGCGGCGTGGTCGATGTGCTGCTGCGGCACGTACGTGCGCCACGGTCGCGGCAGCGGATCGAACTTGATCGCCGTGAAGCCCTGGCGCACGACCTTTTCGGCGGCGCGCGCAAAGTCATCGGGCGCCTGCATCTTGTAGCTCCAGCCGTTGGCGTACACGCGGATGCGGTCGCGGCATGCGCCGCCCAGCAGGTTGTGAACCGGCTGCCCGGTAGCCTTTCCCATGATGTCCCACATCGCCTGCTCGATGCCGGACACCGCGCACCAGTATTCGAGCGACGGGCGCCGCTGCGCGTAATCGTCGTACGCGATTTGCAGGAAGTGGCGCACGCGAAACGGGTCGCGGCCGACCAGATAGCGCCCCAGCTCCTCGACTTGCGCTGCGATCGGCCGGTCACGGTCGTATTGGCTGTACGCCTCGCCCCATCCGACGACGCCGCAGGCGGTTTCAACGCGAACGAAAATGAAATTCTTGCGCCAGCCGGGATGGACGACCAGGCATTCGACGCGGGCGATTTTCAACAGGACCTCGACGTGCGGATGAAAGGGAACGCGGTGCGCGAACGGTCGAATGACACGGTCCGATGATAAACGATTCGAACGCCGCCCACCGGCGGCGGCGCAACGTGTCGGGTGCGTCCGGGCGCCGGTAAACGCCCGCCTGCTGCCGCTGCGTTGCTAGTGCAGGTGAATATTCCCGGCGCCGAAGAGGCCAAGCAGGCCGATGATGATCAGGTACAGCGCAACGATGTAGTTGAGGAGCCGCGGCACCACCAGGATCAGGATGCCGGCGATCAGCGAGACGAGCGGTCCGATGCTCACGTTCATGTTCATGCGCAACTCCACGTCGAAGAAAAAGCGGCCACAATGCCGCGGTTTCACGCAGCGGCCGGCCAATCGCGCGGAAGTCGAGCGACCGGTGCCGCCATGCGGGCGACGCAAATGATCCCATCCGCGTCGGGTACTGCCGGGTAGGGATTGCGCGCTTTCGGCTGTCGGTCACGGAGAGTTTCGTTGTCGGCGAAACACAGCGGCGTCGGTGGACGCGCCCGCGAACACCGGCTGCGCTCGCGTCGAGTCCATCGCCGGCGTGCCTCGCATCGGCGGCTACGCAAACGTCGCGTGCGCGTCCATTGCCAGCCAACCGTCGGCGTCGGCAATCCACAACCGCGCCCCGCGCGCGTCAACGTCGGCGGCGCCACACACGTCGAACGGCCGCAGGTCGAATACCGGTCTCAATGCGCGAAACGTGAATGCGGTCACTTGCGCATCGGCGTGCTCGCGGCGCACGAGGTCGAGCAGCAACGTGGCCAGCAGCGGCCCGTGCACGACCAGGCCCGGATAGGCTTCGACTTCGGTCGCGTACTGCCGGTCGTAATGGATCCGGTGGCCATTGAATGTCAGCGCCGAATAGCGAAGCAACAGCACAGCATCTGGCGCGATCGTCCGCCGCCACCGCGCGACGGCAGGTGCGCGCACAGGCTCGGTTGCGGCCACGCCAACCCCCACCACCGACGCCGCGCGATAGACGATGTCGTGATGTTCGGTGAGGGCGGGCGCACCGTCGGCCTCGCCGGCGATATCGTGGCGGACCTTGATGAACACCAGCGTTCCGCTGCGGCCGCGCTTGACGCTCACGTCTTCCACGCTCGACGTGCGCGTCACGTGCTCGCCGACGCGCAACGCGCGGTGGAAGACCAGCTGGCTGCCTGCCCACATCCGCCGCGGCAACGGCACCGGTGGCAGGAAGCCGCCCAGTCGCGCGTGGCCGTCGGGACCGAGCTCCGCTTGCCGGTGGCGCGGCAGGAAATACAGCCAATGCCACAGCGGAGGCAGTGCGGTACCGGCGGCCGGCAGGTCCGCCGGTCGGTCGAGTGTCGCCGACAACAGCGCGAACGGCGCCGCCGTCAGCGTATCGCACTCGCGCACGCTGCGCCCGATCCAGCCGCGCAGCGCGCCTTCATCAATGCCATCCGCCGTCATCAATCGACGTGCGCGTGCGAGATTTCGACAACGCGGGCGTAGCGTGCCGTTTCCTCGGCGATGAAATGCGCGAATTCCTCGGGCGAATCCGATTCGGGCTCGACGCCACTGGCGAGCAGCCGCGCGACGACATCGCTCTCCTGCATGATGGCGACGAGCTCGGTGTTCAGCCGGCGAATGATCTGCGGCGGCGTTTTCGCTGGTGCGAGGATGCCGTTCCACGAGCTCGCCACGACGCCGGGCGCCCCCGCCTCCGCGGTGGTTGGCAGGTCGGGCAACAACACCGATCGCTTGTCGCTCGCCACGCACAGCGCCTTCAGCTTGCCGAGCTTGACGTACGGCAGCGCGGGGGGAATCGTCGTGAACATGAACTGCACGCGCCCCGCCAGCAGGTCGGTCAGCGCGGGCGACGCGCCCTTGTACGGCACGTGGACCATGTCGACGTGGCCGACGATCTTGAGCATTTCGCCTGCAAGCTGGATCGAGCTGCCATTGCCGGTCGACGCAAAGTTCACCTTGCCGGGATTCGCACGCGCATAGGCGAGCAATTCGGCGAGGTTGCTGGCAGGCACCGACGGATGCATGACCAATATCAGCGGCAGCACCGCCACCAGCGAGATCGGCGAGAAATCCCTGATCGGATCGTACGGCAGGTTCTTCACCAGCGACTGGTTGATCGCGTGTGTCGTCGCCGTGCCCAGCAGCAACGTGTAGCCATCCGCATCGGCGTGCGCGACGATTTCGGCGCCGATGACCGTGCCGCCGCCCGCGCGATTTTCCACCAGCACCTTTTGCCCGAGGTTGCGCGTCAGCCGTTCGGCGACCAAGCGGCCGACGATGTCTGCGCCGCCGCCGGGAGGCAGCGGCACCACCAGGCGTATCGGCCGGCTCGGATAGGGTTCCGCGCCAGGCACTGCGGTCAGCTGCGCGGCGGCGCGCGCAAATCCCGACACCGCAAGCAGCGAAGCCGCAACAAGGCGGCGGCGTAAACGATCGATTTTCATGCTTCCTCCTTCGGGTGACCGCGCGGCGCATGCCGCGGCAGACGGTGCTGCATCACTGCATGTCGTAGGTCACGCTCGCGCTCGTCGTGATCGACGCGATGCGGTTCATCTGTTCCAGCACCGCGTTGTGCTGGGCCTCCGAAATCGCACAGCACGCGTCCTCGATCACCGTCACGCGCAAATCGCGGTCGTGCGCATCCTTGACCGCCGACAATACGGCCCCACTGGTCGACACGCCGAACACGTACAGGTGGCGCACCTGCAGCGCGCCCAGGATGGCCGGCAACGACGTCGCGTAAAACGGGCTGACGCGATGCTTGACCACGTCGAAATCGCCGGATTGCGGCGCGAGTTGGGGATGCACGTCGGTGCCCCAGCTGCCGAGCGTGAACAGCCCCGCCTTCTTCGCGCCTTGGAAAACCTGCGAATTCGGCGGACATTCGCGGTAGTCGGCCGAGAATCCCACGCGCACGTAGGCGATCGGCACGCCGGCGGTGCGTGCGCCGGCGATCGCCTCGGCCGCATGCGCGATGGTATGGCGGCGCGCGATTTCGACACCGTATCCGCTCTTGCCATTGGCACCGTCCTCGTGGACGAGGTCGTTGATCATGTCGCACACCAGCAATAGCGAATGGCTCATCGTGGAAATCTCCGGTCGGCGCGCGCATGCGGCGCGCGTATTCAACGTACCAGCGGCAGATCCAGGTCCACCACCGAGCCGTCCAGCGGCAGTCTGGTGTTCGCATCCCTGGACGCGAGCATCACCGTCGCGAATCCCGGCGACGACGCTTCGCCGCGCTGGTTGACACCGGTCATCTCGATGTCGACCAGCGCACAGCGGTCCTTCACGTATTTCCTGACGATCTTGCCACCGATGAACGTCGTGTCGCCCTGGATGTTGAAAAGCCGCGCCTCCATCCGCAATCGCTTCAGCACCGCGTCGTCGCCCATCCAGTTGATGATCGCCGTAGCGAACCAGCACGCGCGCTGCGGCAGGTAATCGTACATGCCCGGCACTCCCACTTCGCGCGCGAAATTCTCGCGATGATGCCCGATGCCGGTGTATTCCATTCCCTGTCCGTGCTTGTTGCGAACGTAATGCTTCGGGTGACGTGCCGCATGCTTCAGCAACGCGCCGTGCGCGGCACCGCGACCCGAGCCGATGACGAAGGCCATGGTGTCGGACATCGACAGCGGACCGCGCGCGATCTCGTCGATCGCATCGCCGACGTTGACATCCTCGAAATAGCGCGTGTCGGCCCCGCGGATCCGCGACGGTTCGCTGGTAACCTTGTCGTCGATGGCGCGAATTTCGTCGTCGCTGTACGTGTGCGTCTTCACGTCCTTGTACTTGTTGGTGTCGCGCGACGCCTTGCGTTCGTGGCGCGCCGTCATTCCGAGGGCCTTGCACAGCACCTCGTCGCGCTGGTTGATGTACGTCGATTCGAGGTACTGCATCGCCATCCTGCCGGAGAATTTCGACGCCTTTTCCTGGATGTCGATCACGCGGTTCCAGATGCTGATGCGATCGCCCGGGCGCACGTTGCGGAAGTATTCGCAGTCGATCATCACGCCGAAGCCGTGCACGCCCGGAAGGCCCCAATAGGAGCGGCCGGGCCAGTGATGCGTCCATGGAAAACACGGATGCGCGATCAGGCCGCCAAAGCGCGTCCAGCGCGAATACTCGAGGTCGCGGAACAGCG
>DATCFA010000338.1:0-6800 GCA_036509805.1 Casimicrobiaceae bacterium | reverse complement strand
CGCGCCGCCGCTCGTGCGCGAGGCCGCGCATTGCATCGCGCAGGCACCGGCGGGCCTGGGGGCGGTGCGCGAAATCTGCGAGCTGATCCTCGAGGCGCGCGGCGCGCTCGCCGAATCGTTGGCGTGCTTTTGATCCACGGCGGGGTCCCCCGCCGGCGTCTGCGCGATAATCGCCGGATGCATGTCCCCTGCCCCAGCTTCGCACTGCCGCGTGCGACGGCGCGCGCCGCCTGATGGTCGACCCTGCGCGCGGATTGCTCGATCGCCTGGTGACATGGTCGCCGGTCCTGCTGCTCGGCAGCCTCGCCGCGCTGACTTATTGGCTCGACGCGCAGATCGAGGTGCCGGCGCAGCGCGCCGACGGCAGCCGCCGCCATGACGTCGACATCTATGTGGAGAACCTGCGCGCGGTCAGCTATGGCGCGGACGGCAAGCCGTTGCAGCTTTTGAGCGCGACCCGCGCCGATCATTACCCCGACGACGACACGACGGTGCTGACGCACCCTGACCTCGTGCTCAAGGATCCGAAGCAGCCGACGTTCGCCGTCACCGCCGACTCGGCGAAGATCGGAGGCGATCGCAACAACGTGTGGTTCTCCGGCAACGTGCACGCGAAGCGCGATGCCGAGCCGGCGTCCACCGACGCGCAAGGCAACGCCCGAAGCGCGACCGGCGCGATATCGCTGACCACCGAATACCTGCACGTGCTGCCGCGCGAAAAGCGTGCGGAGACCGACAAGGCCGTGACGATCGAGGAGGCGCGTGGCATCATCCACGCCATCGGCATGAACCTCGACGCCGACAAGAAGACGGTGAAATTCCTGTCGCGTTTGCAAGGCACCCTCCAGCCACAGGCGCTACCCAAATGACGAAGCCGACAATCCGATTCGCATTGCCGTTGCTCGCGCTTCTGCTCGTGTTCGCGCTGCCTTGCCGCGCCGACGACGCGGACAAGGACAAGCCGATCAATTATTCCAGCGACACCGGCGGCGCCGATCAGTCCAACGGTACCGGCGACTTGACGGGCAACGTGACGATCACGCAAGGCACGCTGGTGCTGCACGCCGACCGCATCACGTTCAAACGCAACCCGGACAACTCGTTTTCCGCAATCGCCTACGGCAATCCGGTCAGTTATCGCCAGAAACGCGAGGGCAGCGATGAGTACGACGAGGCCTACGCGCAGCGTATCGTGTACGACGGTCAGAAGCAGCTCGTCGAGCTGTTCGACCACGCATTGCTGAAGCAGGGTCCCACGGAGGAAATGCGCAGCAACTACATTTCCTACAATCGCGCGACCAGTCACGCCGACATGGGAGTGTCGCCGGCTGCCGCCACGGCTGCCAGGCCCGCGAGCCGCGTGACCGGCGTCATCCTGCCCAAGGACATCAACGCCGCCGACAAGTCGAACGGCACCACCGGCAAGGATACGGGTGCCGACAAGTCGAAGGGTGACAAGAGCAAGGACGTGAAGCCGGGCGCCGACGCCGGCAAACCTGCCGCCACGTCCCCGGCTGCCGCGAACCCCGCCGCCGGCCCGGCCGGTGCAAAGGCCGGCACCACGCCACCCGCCGTGCCGGCGCCCTTGCCGCTGACAATCGACGACGAGCTCAAGTCGAAGTGAGCCAGCTCGCTGCCGCACACCTGCGCAAGCGCTACAAGGCGCGCACCGTCGTCCACGATGTCTCGCTCGAAGTCGCCAGCGGCGAAGTCGTCGGCCTGCTCGGCCCCAACGGCGCCGGCAAGACGACGTGCTTCTACATGATCGTGGGGCTGGTCGCCGCCGACGGGGGCAAGATCACGCTCGACAACGAGAACCTGTCCGGGCTGCCGATCCATCAACGCGCGCGGCGCGGACTTTCGTACCTGCCGCAGGAAGCGTCGATCTTCCGCAAGCTCACCGTCTCCGAGAACGTGCGCGCGATCCTCGAGCTGGTGGAGAAAGACAGCGACGTCATCGCCAACCGCCTCGACGCGCTGCTCGAGGACCTGTCGATCTCGCACCTCGCCGACGCGCCGGCGATCTCGCTGTCGGGCGGCGAGCGGCGGCGCTGCGAGATCGCGCGCGCGCTGGCGACGCGTCCGCGCTTCATCCTGCTCGACGAGCCTTTCGCCGGCGTCGACCCGATCGCCGTGCTCGACATCCAGCGCATCATCGGCTTCCTCAAGGAGCGCGGAATCGGCGTCCTCATCACCGACCACAATGTGCGCGAAACGCTGGGTATCTGCGACCGTGCGTACATCATCAACGAGGGCAGCGTGCTGGCCTACGGCGCACCTGACGAGATTGTCTATAATGAAGCCGTCAGAAAAGTGTATCTCGGTGAGCACTTCCGGCTGTAGCATCGGGGAAGCGCGCTGCAAAACGGCGCGCGACCAGCCGATCGCCTTGCGGGACGCAGCACAAGGATCGCGCGGCGTGCAAGCGCCGCGCCGGGGCACGTGAAGCAGACACTGCAGCTCAAGCTTTCGCAGCACCTGACGCTGACGCCGCAGTTGCAGCAGTCGATTCGCCTGCTGCAGTTGTCCACGATCGAGCTCAACGCCGAAGTGGAGCGGATGCTGCAGGAAAATCCGCTGCTCGAGAAAGTCGACGCCGACGACGAGCCGGCGACGCCCCCCTACGAGGCGAACAGCACGGCCAGCGCGCCCGAGTCGGCGCCCAACGATCGCGCGACGCACGACGAGAACGCCAACACGTCGCCGTCCGCACCCGACGAAAGCGATTTCACCGACTACGGCGGCAGCGGCGACGGCGACTGGGGCAGCGCGCCTTCGTCCGACGACGACGAGTTCTATCCGCAACAGGTGGCGGCCAACACGCTGCGCGACCACCTGATCCAGCAGCTCGCGCTGCTCAAGCTGCCGCTGCGCGACCGCCAGATCGTCGCCGCGCTGATCGACGCCGTCAACGACGACGGCTACCTGTCGTCGTCGCTGGAGGAGATCGCCGAATACCTGCCCGACGAGCTCGAGATCGATCCCGACGAGCTGTCGATCGCATTGCGCTACGTGCAGAGCTTCGAGCCTTCGGGCGTGGGTGCGCGCGATTGCGCCGAATGCCTGGCGCTGCAGCTGCGTGCCCTCCCCGACGGTACGCCGCACCGCGCGATGGCGCAAAAGCTCGTCGCCGATCACCTGTCGTTGCTGGCGGCGCGCGACTTCACCAAGCTGAAGCGCGTGCTGCACATCGACGACGACGGCGTGCGCGCGGTGCGCGACCTGATCCGCAGCCTCAACCCCCGCCCAGGTGCGTCGTTCGCGGCCACCGAGTCCAACTACGTGATTCCCGACGTCGTCGTGCGCAAGACGCGCGGACGCTGGGTGGCGTCGCTCAACGAGGCGGCGATGCCCAAGCTGCGCCTCAACCGCATCTACGCCGACATCCTGACGCGCAACCGCGATTCGTCGAACCAGCAGCTTTCGGCGCAATTGCAGGAAGCGAAATGGCTGATCCGCAACGTCCAGCAGCGCTTCGACACGATCCTGCGTGTCGCGCAGGCGATCGTCGAGCGGCAGCGCCGCTTTTTCGATCACGGCGAGGTCGCGATGCGCCCGATGGTGCTGCGCGAGATCGCCGACATGCTGACGCTGCACGAGTCGACGATCTCGCGTGTCACCACGCAAAAGTACATGCTGACGCCGCGCGGCACTTTCGAGCTCAAGTACTTCTTCGGCAGCCACGTCGCTACCGATACCGGCGGCGCCGCGTCGGCCACCGCCATCCGTGCGCTGATCAAGCAGCTGATCGGCGCCGAGAACATGCGCGCGCCGCTGACCGACAGCCGGATCGCCGATCTGTTGGGCGAGCAGGGCATCCTCGTCGCGCGGCGCACGATCGCCAAGTACCGCGAAGCGCTCGCGATTCCACCCGTCAACCTGCGCAAGACACCGTGACCGCGACTGGCCCGGCTCTTGCATTGCCAGCAGCAAGCGTATCAACGACCCGCTTGGTCGTGCAGGGCTTTTTATGGAGGAACGCTCGATGAATCTTCACCTCACCGGCCAACACCTGGTCATCACCCCGGCAATTCGCGACTATGTCGTTGCCAAGCTCGACCGGGTCATGCGGCATTTCGACCATGTGATCGATATCAACATCGTGCTGTCGGTGGACAAGCTCCAGCAGAAGGTCGAAGCCACGCTGCATGTACGCGGCAAGGACATCCATTGCGAATGCGTCGATGCCGACATGTACGCGGCCATCGACGCGCTGGCCGACAAGCTCGACCGCGCGGTGGTCAAGCACAAGGAAATGCTGATCGCCAACCGCCACGACGACGCACACAAGCGCGACCCTGCGGCAGTGACCGGCGAGGCGGCCGAATGACGTGAGCGCGGCGTATAATCGCCGCCGCACCGAGCCCGGTGCGCTGTGCCGCAACTCGCCAGCGTTGCTGACGGGAACCGAACCCGGCGGGCTCGCAACGTGCCCGCCGTTTTGTTTTTCGAGCCACCGATGAACCAGATCGCCGAACTGCTTCCGGCTGCCAATGTCGTTCTCGACGCCGACGTCGCGGACAAGCCGCAACTTTTCGCCGCCGTCGGCGCGCTGTTCGCCGCCGGTGCGGCCCCGCTGTCGGCGGCGACGGTCGCGCACAGTCTCGCCGCGCGCGAAAAACTCGGATCCACCGGCTTGGGCCAGGGCATCGCGATTCCACACGGGCGCCTGCGCGGGCTCAAGGAAGCGCGCGGCGCATTCCTGCGCCTCGCGCACCCGATCGCGTTCGATGCGCCGGACGGCAAGCCGGTGTCGCAGGTGTTCGTGCTGCTGGTGCCCGAGCATGCCACCGACCAGCACCTGCAGTTGCTGTCCGAACTCGCGCAGATGTTCAGCGAGCGGACGTTCCGCGAGCGCCTGGCCGGCGCCACCGACGCCCGCGAGCTTTGTGCACTGATCGGCGAATGGCAACCCCAATAATCGGCGACGCGCACCTGCGACAGGTAAGCGTCGAGCGCCTGTTCGACGACATACGCGAGCGCACCGGCCTCATGTGGCTCGCTGGCAGGCAGGGCGGCAGCCGCGCGTTGACCAGCGAACTGTCGGCGCAGCCGACGATCGGGCTGGTCGGCCACATGAACTTCATTCATCCGTTCCGCATCCAGGTCATGGGCGCGGCCGAACTCGCGTACCTGCGCGCGCTGCCGCAAAGCGAATTCGATCGCTCGATCGAGCGGCTGTTCACGCAGGAGCTGGTTGCCATCGTTGTCGCCAACGGCGAGGCGGTCCCCGAACACCTGCTCGAGCAGTGCAACGCGCATCACGTCGCGCTGTTCACCTCGTCGCAGCCGTCGCCGCACCTGGCCGACGTGATCCGCCTCTACCTGTCGCGCGTGCTCGCCGAGAATACGGCGCTGCACGGCGTGTTCCTCGATGTGCTGGAGATGGGCGTGCTGATCACCGGCGCTTCGGCGATCGGCAAGAGCGAGCTTGCACTCGAGCTCATTTCGCGCGGCAACGGCCTCGTTGCCGACGACATCGTCGAGCTCTACCGCATCTCGCCCGACACCATCGAGGCGCGTTGTCCTGCGGTGCTGCGCGACTTCCTCGAAGTGCGCGGCATCGGCATCCTCAACATCCGCACGATCTTCGGCGAGACTGCCGTGCGGCCACGCAAGCTGCTGAAGCTGCTCGTGCACCTCGAGGACCACAGCAACGAGGCTTTCAGCGAGCTCGACCGGCTGAAGGTCGACGCAACCTACCAGGAAGTGCTCGGCGTGCCCATCCGCAAGGTGACGATTCCGGTGGCGGCCGGCCGCAACCTCGCCGTGCTGGTCGAGGCGGCGGTGCGCAACTTCGTTCTCAACCAGCGCGGCATCGACAGCACCAAGGAATTCATCGAGCGCCAGCAGAAGCTTATGGAGGACGGCGCCTGAGCGACCGCCAGGTGCTGCGCATTTCGATGGATCTCGTGCTGATCGGCGGCGTTTCCGGCTCCGGCAAGAGCGTCGCGCTGGCGGCGCTCGAGGATTCCGGCTACTACACGGTCAACAACCTGCCGATGCCGATGCTGCTCGACACGCTCGCCTATCTTGCGAGTCGCGGCGAAACGCGCGTCGCGGTGTCGCTCGACGTGCGAACCGGCCCGGGTTTGCCCGGTCTCGCCGCAGCGATCGCCACGCTGCAGAAGCTCGGATGGACGGTGCGCTTCGTCTACCTCGACGCCAAGGTCGAGACACTGGTCAAGCGCTTTTCGGAAACGCGTCGGCGCCACCCGTTCTCCAGCGACGAGCGCACGCTGCCCGAGGCCATCGACTACGAGCGCCGCCTCGTCGCCGACGTGCGCATGCTCGGCACGACATTCGACACCAGCGAGCTGTCGGCGGCCGCGCTGCGCGGCTGGGTCAAGGATTTCCTGAGCGTCGACCCATCGCGGCTGACGCTGCTGTTCGAATCGTTCGGCTACAAGCACGGGATTCCGCTCGACGCCGACCTGGTGTTCGATGTCCGCTGCCTGCCCAATCCGCACTACGAGCCGCCGCTGCAGCCGCTGACAGGTCGCGATGCGGCGGTCGTCGAGTTCCTCGAACGCATCCCCGAGGTCGAGCGGATGTACGGCGACATCTACCACTTCGTCGCAGGATGGCTGCCCGATTACGCGCGCGACAACCGCAACTACCTGACGGTGGCGATCGGCTGCACCGGCGGCCGGCATCGCTCGGTCTACCTGGTCGAGCGGCTCGCGCAAGCGTTCTCGCCGCGCTACCAGGTACTGACGCGCCACCGCGAAATGGGCTAGCGGATGTTCGGTCTGCGGCAACCCGCACCTGCGTCGCTGACGCTGCCGCTGTTTCCGCTG
>DATCFA010000337.1:0-9104 GCA_036509805.1 Casimicrobiaceae bacterium | reverse complement strand
GCGCCAGGGATTCATCGAAGGGCGCATCGCCGAGATCGAGCACAAGCTCGCCGGTGCGCAGGTGATCGATCCGTCGACCGTCGACGCCGACGGCCGCGTCGTGTTCGGTGCGACGGTGGAAATCGAGGACGCAGGTTCCGGTGAGCGCCAGACCTACCAGATCGTCGGCGACGACGAGTCGGACATCAAGCTCGGCAAGATCTCGATCAACTCACCGATCGCGCGCGCGCTGATCGGAAAGACCGAGGGCGACGTGGCTGACGTCAACGCGCCGGTCGGATTGCGCAGCTACGAGGTGATTGCCGTCCGCTACGCGTAGATGGCCCGGGGGCGTCTCGCGTGACAGTGACATCGCGCGCAACCCGGCGCCTCGCCCATGAAGCGAGCGAGGATCCGGACAGGCTGCCTCAGTGCGTGCGCTGCCCGAAGGCGTTGCGCCCGGCGGACAGCAGGGCGCCCAACAGCGCGAGGCCGCTGGCGACCGCGGATGCGACCGAATCGGCGCGACGCAACTGGCGCTTTGCGGATTCGCGTTCGGCCGCGCTCATTTGCGTGGCGGCGAGATTGGCGTAGACAGGGTCGTCTATCAGGTTTTGCTGAGTTTTCATCTGGCTGTTCCCGAGGGTGACATTGCCGCGGATGTTGCGGCGCACCATCACTATAGGGGCATCCTGACGAATTCCCAATCGTATGATCCGATGGGTGTAATCGGCCCGACCGATTGCAGCTATACGTTTGATAATGAATGACAAAACGTTAACCGCCGGAAAGCCGCCGCGCCGCGGGCAGGCGCGCAATTTGCGGGTGACCGCTGCGCATGCGCAGACTTTTGCTGCGGCGCGATCGAGCGGGCTTGCTCAGCTTCGCGTACGCCGCCGCGGCGAGCGGGGCGCGCGCGCCGACGCCGGCGCTGCGGCCGTACGCGGGCGCGGACCGCGCTTTGCACCCGGTGCTGCTGCGAAGCTCTTTGCGCGCGGCGATCGCGGGTCGGCGGCGCTGCCCTCGCGCGGCCGTCGCGGGTTCGGCGCGCTGTCCCCGCGTGGCCGCCGCGCGTCGGGCGCGCGTTCGCGCAACACCGGCACGTGCGCGGCTTGTCCGCGCGGTGCACGTTCGGCCGGTTTGGCGCCGCGCGGCGCGCGGGGAGCGAACGGCTTGACGCTGCGCGGCGCGCCTGGACCCACGGGCTTGGCGCCGCGCGGTGCACGTGGTCCCACCGGCTTGGCGCCGCGCGGCGGGCGCGGATCCGGTTTCGTCGACCCGGCCGGCACGTCCGGCGATTCCGCCACGAATCGTCCGGCACCACGCCGCGTGAAATACGGCAGCGCGGCGTTGCCGGCCTTGCCGCGTTGCGCGTTGCGCCGCCGGCGCCGATCACTCGCAGCGTCACGCGACGGCTGGCGCGCGTCGGTCGCGCGGCCGCCGCTTTCGCGCTCGCGCGCCGGCTTCACCGCGGCTTTCGCCTTGCCCGGGTGGGCGCGCCACACGATCAGAAGCTTGCCCAGGTGCTGGACGGGCGCGCAATCGAGCGTGGCGCAGATCGCGGCCAGCATCGTCTGGCGCTCGACGCGCGACTCGTTGTGCACGCGAATCTTGACGAGCTCGTGCGCACGCAGCGCGACGTCGATCTCGTGCTGCACGGCGGGCGTCAGGCCGTGCTGGCCGATGAAGACCACCGGGTCGAGATGGTGTGCGTTGGCGCGCATCGCGCGCCGTTCGGTCGAGGAGAGGGCGGACATGGGGCGAAGTTTACCGTGCGCGCCGTTCGGGCCGGCGCAATGAGCAGGAAGGGCCCCGCGCCGAGCGCGCTCAATCCCGGCGGCAAGAAGCATAGCTTCAGCAAGGCGTGGATGCACGAACACGTCAGCGACCATTGGGTGCAGGAAGCCAGGCGCCTCGGATACCGGTCGCGCGCGGCATTCAAGCTGCTCGAAATCGCCGACAAGGACAAGCTGTTGCGCCCCGGAATGCGCGTCGTCGACCTCGGCGCGGCACCAGGGAGCTGGAGCCAGGTGCTGGCGCAGAAGCTGGGCCCGCACGCGACGATCGTCGCCGTCGACCTGCTGGAGATGCCGCCATTGCGCGGCGTGACGATGATCCGCGGCGATTTTTCCACCGACGAGGGCCTGGCGGCGGTCGAGGAGGCGCTTGGCGGCCGTAACCTCGACCTGGTGGTGTCCGACATGGCGCCCAATCTATCGGGGATCGCGCCGGTCGACCGCGCGCGCGGCGTCCACCTGGCGGACCTCGCGCGCGAATTCGCCGTGGCGTGGCTGGCGCCGGGCGGCGACCTCGCCGTCAAGATGTTCCAGGGGGACGGTTTCGACGCCTACGTCAAGTCGGTGCAGCGGCATTTCGCCAAGACCTACGTGCGCAAGCCCAAGGCGTCGCGCGACCGCAGCCGCGAGGTTTTCGTCGTCGGCAAGGCATTCCTGGGGCGCGGCGACGACGCCGACGACGCTGACGACCCCCTATAGCCGACCGCTGAGGCGGCAACGCCCGCCGGGCGGTATCGCAGCAGCGGACAAAGGCCACGCCTCGACAGGCTAGAATCTGCCTTTCGCCCCCCCATGTTGGTGGGACGTGCTTCACCGGGTTTTCCGCGCGCGGTCGCGCGGGCAGCCTTTCGCGACTGGCGGCCGCCACTAGGAGTGGTACTTGAACAACCTGCTCAAGAACGTCGGGATCTGGGTCGTCATCGTTTTCGTGATCCTGATCGTCGTCAAGCAATTCGATGCGCGGCAGACGGTGCGCGACAACCCGTCGTACTCCGAGTTCATGGATTCGGCCAAGTCCGGCAAGGTGGAATCGGCGACGATCGAGGGCCGCAAGATCACGTGGCTGTCCACTGACAAGAAGAAGTTCGTCACCTATAGCCCCGGCGACATCTGGATGGTCGGCGACCTCGTCAAGGACGGGGTCAAGGTCGACGCCAAGCCCGAAGAAGAGCAGAGCTTCCTCGCGCAGGTATTTATTTCGTGGTTCCCGATGCTGCTCTTGATCGGCGTGTGGATCTTCTTCATGCGCCAGATGCAGGGCGGCGGGCGCGGCGGCGCATTCAGCTTCGGCAAGAGCAAGGCGCGGATGCTCGACGAGTCGAACAATACCGTCACCTTCGCCGATGTCGCCGGTTGCGACGAGGCGAAGGAGGAAGTCGGCGAGCTGGTCGAATTCCTGCGCGACCCGTCCAAGTTCCAGAAGCTCGGCGGACGCATTCCGCGCGGCGTGCTGATGGTGGGCTCGCCCGGCACCGGCAAGACGCTGCTGGCCAAGGCGATCGCCGGCGAAGCGAAAGTGCCTTTCTTCTCGATCTCGGGCTCCGACTTCGTCGAAATGTTCGTCGGCGTGGGGGCTGCGCGCGTGCGCGACATGTTCGAGCAGGCGAAGAAGAATGCGCCGTGCATCGTGTTCATCGATGAAATCGACGCCGTCGGCCGCCAGCGCGGCGCCGGCCTCGGCGGCGGCAACGACGAGCGCGAGCAGACGCTCAACCAGCTGCTGGTCGAGATGGACGGTTTCGAAGGCAACGCCGGCGTCATCGTCATCGCCGCGACCAACCGGCCCGACGTCCTCGATCCGGCGCTGATGCGTCCGGGCCGCTTCGACCGCCAGGTGGTCGTGCCGCTGCCCGACATCCGCGGCCGCGAGCAGATCCTGCTGGTGCACATGCGCAAGGTGCCGATGTCGCCCGATGTCAATGCGGCGGTCATCGCGCGCGGCACACCGGGCATGTCGGGCGCCGACCTGGCCAACCTCGTCAACGAAGCGGCGCTGTTCGCCGCGCGCGGCAACAAGCGTCTCGTCGACATGCACGACTTCGAGCGCGCCAAGGACAAGATCATCATGGGCGCCGAACGCCGCTCGATGGTGATGGACGAGGAGGAGCGCCGCAACACCGCATACCACGAGTCGGGCCACGCGCTGATCGGCAAGCTCTTGCCCAAGCTCGATCCGGTGCACAAGGTGACGATCATCCCGCGCGGACGTGCGCTGGGCGTCACGATGTCGCTGCCGGAAAAGGACAAGTACAGCTACGACCGCGAGTTCCTGCTGAACCAGATCGCGATGCTGTTCGGCGGTCGCATCGCCGAGGAAGTGTTCATGCACCAGCAGACCACTGGTGCTGCGAACGACTTCGAGCGCGCGACGCACATGGCGCGCGACATGGTGATGCGCTACGGCATGAGCGATGCGCTCGGCCCGATGGTGTATGCCGAGGACGAGGGCGAGGTGTTCCTCGGCCGCTCGATCACGCGCAACACCAATGTGTCGAGCCACACGCTGCTGAAGATCGAGGAAGAAATCCGGCGGATCATCGACGCGCAGTACGCGTTGGCGAAGAAGCTCATCACCGACAACGCCGACAAGATGCATGCGATGGCGAAGGCGCTGCTCGAATACGAAACGATCGACAGCGACCAGATCGACGATATTCTCGCCGGACGCGCGCCGCGCTTGCCCAAGCAGCCGCCCGCCGGCACGGCGAGCCCGCCGCCACCGGCCGCCGGCAGCACCGAGCCGTCGACCAACCCCGCCTGACGCCGTCAAGACGAATGCGCGCGCTTCGCCCCCCAGCGATCCGCGCGCATTGCCCGACCGGCGACAGCGAAGGCTTCACGGCGCCCCGCCATGCGCGCCTTTGCCGATAGCCCGGCGCGCATGTTGCGCCTCGGCGAGCGCAGTCTAGACTTGGCGGCGACGCGCGTCATGGGCGTGCTCAACGTCACCACCGATTCGTTTTCCGACGACGGCCTCGCCCGCGACACCGCGCGCGCGCTCGCGCACGCGCGGCAGATGGTGAGCGACGGCGCCGACGTGATCGATGTCGGCGGCGAGTCCACGCGTCCGGGTGCGGCATCGGTGGACGAACGCGACGAGCTTGCGCGCGTACTGCCCATCGTCGAGGCGTTGGCGCGCGATGGCGTGTGCGTGTCGGTCGACACGATGAAACCTGCGGTGATGCGCGCTGCAATCGATGCAGGGGCGGCAATGATCAACGACGTGCGCGCGCTGCTGTCGCCGGGCGCGCTCGACGCCGTGGCGGCGAGTGGCGCGGCTGTCTGCCTGATGCACATGCAGGGAGAGCCACGGACGATGCAGCTCGCGCCGTCGTACGCCGATGTCGTGGCGGAAGTGCGCGCGTTCCTCGACGCGCGGGCGCGCGCATGTATGGCGGCCGGCATTGCGCGCGAGCGCATCGTCGTCGACCCGGGTTTCGGATTCGGCAAGACGCTGGCGCATAATCTCGCGCTGTTGCGCGGGCTGCCGGCGATCGCGTCGCTCGGTTTTCCGGTGCTCGCAGGACTTTCACGCAAGTCGATGCTCGGCAAGCTGACCGGACGCGATGTCGGCGAACGCACGGCGGCGAGCATTGCGGCGGCGCTCGCAGCCGTCGCGCATGGCGCGTCGATACTGCGCGTGCACGACGTGCGCGATACTGTCGATGCGATTCGCGTGTGGCAGGCGATCAACCAGGTGAATTGATGGCGGAGCGACGATATTTCGGTACTGATGGCGTGCGCGGACGCGTGGGCGAGCCGCCGATCACGCCTGAGCTCGTGATGAAGCTCGGGTATGCGGCAGGGCGCGTGCTCGCCAACCATGACGGTGCTGCGCGCAACGACCGCCCCGGCGTGCTGATCGGCAAGGACACGCGGATCTCGGGTTACCTGCTCGAGGCGGCGCTCGAGGCTGGCCTGTCGGCAGCAGGCGTGGACGTCTACCTGTGCGGACCGCTGCCGACGCCGGGCATCGCGCACCTGACGCGTGCACTGCGGCTTTCCGCGGGCATCGTCATCAGCGCGTCGCACAATCCGTACGACGACAACGGCATCAAGTTTTTCGGCGGCAACGGCAGCAAGCTGGCCGATGCGACCGAGGCGGCGATCGAGCGCGCGATGGAAACGCCGATCGCATGCGTTGCGTCGGCGGCGCTCGGCAAGGCACGCCGCGTCGACGACGCCGCCGGCCGCTACATCGAATTCTGCAAGAGTACGTTTCCCAACGAGCTCGACTTGAAGGGACTGTCGATTGTCGTCGATTGCGCGCACGGCGCCGGATATCACGTGGCGCCGCCGGTATTTCGCGAGCTCGGTGCCGATGTGATCGCGGTCGCCGATGCACCCGACGGCGTCAACATCAACGCCGGCGTGGGCGCGACCGTGCCTGCGCACCTGGTCGAACAGGTGCTTGCGCACCGTGCCGATCTCGGTATCGCGCTCGACGGCGACGGCGACCGGCTGATCATGGTCGATCGCCATGGCCGCATGTTCGACGGCGACGAGCTTCTCTACATCATCGCGCGCGACTACCAGCACCGCGGCGTCCTCGGTGGAGGCGTCGTCGGCACGCAGATGACGAACCTCGGCTTCGAGCAGGCGCTCGCGCGCGCCGGCATCGCGCTCGAGCGCGCGAAGGTCGGCGACCGCTACGTGCTCGAGCGGATGGTGGAGAAGTCGTGGCGACTGGGCGGCGAAAACTCGGGCCACCTGATCTGCCTCGACAAGCACACGACCGGCGATGCGATCGTCGCAGCGCTCGCGGTGCTGCGCGCGCTGATCGAGCGCAAGACGACGCTCGCCGAGGCGACGGCGACGTTGTCGCTGTTTCCGCAGCACCTGATCAACGTGCCGCTGCGCCGCGGCGTCGATTGGCGCGCCGATGGCGAAGTGGCGAAGGCGGAACGCGCGGCCGTCAGCGCGTTGGGCAGCACCGGGCGTGTGCTGTTGCGTCCCTCCGGCACCGAGCCCGTGCTGCGCGTGATGGTCGAGGCGCGCGATGCCGCACTCGCGCAGTCGCACGCGCAGAGCCTCGCCGAGACGATCGCACGCATCGCCGGCCAGCGCCTTTAGTGGGCGCCGGTCGCGCGGCGCCACGATGTCCGTCTTCGCGCGCATCGGCGACGTCGTCCTGACCGTGGATCCTGGCCCGACCCGCCATGGCCGAGTCGATTGAGATCAGCGTCGTGACGCCGTCGTTCAACCAGGCGCGCTTCCTGGAGGAGTGCCTGCAAAGTGTCGCTGAGCAGCAGGGATGCGCCGTCGAGCACGTTGTGTTCGACGGTGGCAGTACCGATGGCTCGGTGGCAATCCTGCGGCGATGGAGCGGGCGGGTGCGATGGGTTTCGCAAAAGGACCGAGGCCAGGCCGATGCAGTCAACCAGGGCATTCGCAGCACGCGCGGCGAGATCGTCGGATGGCTCAACTCGGACGATTTCTACTATCCCGGCGCATTCGCGCACGTTCTGGCGGTGTTCCGCGACGATGAAAGCGTCGACGTCGTGTACGGCCACGCCGATTATGCCGACATCGATGGCCGCGCGTACGATCGCTATCCGACCGAACCTTGGAGCTATCCCCGGCTCATCGAGACCTGCTATGTGTGCCAGCCGGCGCTCTTTTTTCGCCGCCGTGTCGTCGAGCGCGTGGGACTGCTGAACGAGCAATTGAACTTCTGCATGGACTACGAATATTGGCTGCGATTCGCGCGGGCCGGACTCGAGGTTCGATACGTCCCTGCACGGCTGGCGGTGGCGCGCATGTATGCAACCAACAAGACAATGGGGTCGCGCGTCGCGATGCTCGCCGAAATCAACACGATGCTGCGCTCGCAGCTTGCCGTCGCCCCCGATCATTGGTTGTTCAGTTTCGGGCATGCCGTTGCCGGCCAATGGCTCCGCCGCGAAAGTGCACGGCACATCTACGGCGCAGTCGTGGTGATGGTGACCCTGTTCGCGGCGCTGCGCTGGAACGGCAGGATCAGCGGCCCGATGATGAGAAAGATTAGACTGCTGGCGGGCAAGAGTCTCGGGTTCACGCGCTGACGTTGCGGGTGAACGGTTGCGGCGGGTGATGGTGCTTTCAATCGCGATTCGCGACAGCACATGGACAAGTCGACACCCATCTACGTTGCCGGCCACCGCGGTCTCGCGGGGAGCGCGATTTTGCGCGAGCTGCAGCGACAGGGCTTCGAGCACCTGATCGTGCGCACGCACGCGGAAATCGATCTCGCCGACTACGCACCGACGCTCGAGTTGCTGCTGCGCGAGCGACCCAGGATCATGTTCGTCGCGGCATCGAAAGTGGGAGGCATTGGCGCGAACGAAAATTTCCCCGCCGACTTCCTGATGAACAACCTGGCGCTGCAGCTGAATGTCTTCCGCGCCGCGCACGAGGCGGCGGTCGAGCGCATCGTGTTTCTCGGCAGCTCGTGCATCTATCCGCGAGATGCCCCGCAGCCGCTTGCGGAAAGCGCATTGCTCACGGGTCCGCTCGAATCGACCAATCGCGCCTACGCAATCGCGAAGATCGCCGGGGTGGAAATGTGCTGGGCGTACAACCGCCAGTTCGCACGCCGGTGGCTGGCGGCCATGCCGACCAACCTCTACGGGCTTGGCGACAACTACGACCTCGCCACCGCGCATGTGTTGCCCGCGCTGTTGCGCAAGGCGCATGAGGCGCACAGCAGCGGCACGCGCGAGTTGAATGTATGGGGAACCGGCAAAGCGCTTCGCGAATTTCTGCACGCGGACGACCTGGCGCGCGCGCTGGTGCTTGTCGCGACGCTGCCGGATTCGCGATATGCACCGCTGGTCGACCCGCAAGCATGCCCGCTGATCAATATCGGCAGCGGTGTCGAATCGACGATCCGCGACCTTGCTGCGCTGATAGCGGAGGTGGTTGGATTCGACGGACGCATCACGTTTGACGGCAGCAAGCCCGATGGCACGCCGCGCAAGACCATCGATAGCTCGCGAATGCGCGCGCTGGGCTGGGACCCTGCAATCGGACTTCGGGATGGCATCGTGTCGACATACCGGGACTTCAGCACGCATGCGGGCGCGCAGACGGGGACGCGTCGCTGATCCTTCGTTTGCCAGCGCGGCGTGGCGCGTGCAGCGTGACGCGTCGCCACGTATCGTCGTCGAGCATGCCGGCTGACGATGCAGTCGATTTCGACGATGACGGCCTGCGTATAATTGACGCATCATGGTCGCGTCAGCGCACGCAACGCCGTCCTCGATCGCTCTATCGGCTTTTGCCAAGTGGCGTGACGGATTGCGCGACGCTTATGCCGGCGCCGACATCGACGCATTCGCTGCGACTCTC
>DATCFA010000336.1:0-2000 GCA_036509805.1 Casimicrobiaceae bacterium | reverse complement strand
CGGCCCGAATGGCGCCGGCAAGACGACGTTCTTCAACCTGATCACCGGGTTTTTTCCGCCGACGGCGGGCGAGATCTGGTTCGACGGCGAGGACATCCGCGAGCGCCCGGTCGTCCACCGCGTGCATCGCGGCATCGTGCGCACGTTCCGGATCACCGAGGTGTTCCTCGACCTGTCGGTCTACGAGAATGTGCGCTTCGCCGTCGAGACCGCGGCAGGTCTCAATGGGCGCCCGTGGCTTTCACGTGCGACGCGGCAGTCGGTGGCGAACAAGATCGACGAGCTGCTGGTGGTCGTGGATCTCGCGCCGAAGGCCGACCGTGTCGTCGGCGAGCTCGCGCATGGCGACCAGCGCGTCGTCGAGATCGCGCTCGCGCTGGCGATGAATCCGCGGCTGCTGCTGCTCGACGAGCCGACGGCCGGCATGGGCGACGCCGAGACCGAGCACATGGTCGCGCTGATCCGCAGGCTGCACGAGGAGCGCAAGCTGTCGATACTTTTCATCGAGCACGACATGAGCATCGTGTTCGGCCTTTCGCAACACATCACCGTGCTCGACCAGGGACGCGTGCTCGCCGAGGGCACGCCGGCGCAGATATCGGCGAACGAGCGCGTGCGCGCTGCCTATCTCGGCGAGGAAGCGGCATGAGCGGACATTGCGCATCTCGCGCTGCGGCGCGCGCAGGCGGGTCACGATGACTGCGATGCTCGAAGCGCGCGACGTCCACGCGTACTACGGCAAGAGCCACATCCTGCACGGCGTGTCGCTGGACGTGAACGAAGGCGAGATCGTTACCGTGCTCGGCCGCAATGGCGCCGGCAAGACGACGACGCTGCGCAGCCTGATCGGGCTCACCCCGCCGCGCGGCGGATCGGTGACGATCTTCGGCCACGACACGACGCGCTCGCCGGCGTACGCGATTGCGCGGCTGGGTGTCGGCTACGTGCCCGAAGGCCGCCGCATCTTCGGCAACCTGACGGTGCTCGAGAACCTGCTGGTGCCGCCAGAGCGTCCGGGACCGTGGAACCTCGAGCGCGTGTTCAAGCTGTTTCCGCGCCTCGCCGAGCGCAAGTCGCAGCTCGGCCGCCAGCTTTCCGGCGGCGAGCAGGAAATGCTCGCGATCGCACGGCCGCTGCTGCTCAATCCGCGCCTGATGCTGCTCGACGAGCCGTCGCAGGGCCTCGCGCCGCTGATCGTGCAGGAAGTGATGGGCGTGGTGCGCTCGATGCGCGACGAGGGCCTGTCGGTGCTACTGGTCGAGCAGAACGTTCCGCTGTCGCTCGGCGTCGCCGACCGCGCGTACATTCTCGACGACGGCAAGGTCGTCTACTCGGGGTCGTGCGCGGCGCTGGCCGAAGACCGCGAGCTCGTGCAAAAGCTCGCGGGCGCCACCGCGCAGCACTGAAGGACCACGTCGTCCCCAAAGTAGGGTCAGAGACGACATTTCAAGAAGTAGGGTCAGAGACGACTTACGGCTGATATCGAATTGCCGTGGCGGCGAGCAACCTGTCGTGCATGCCCCGCCAACCACGCTATTTCCATCCTGGGATCGTGCTGCACGTGATTCAACGGGGCAATGACCGCACACCGGTGTTCATTGCGGAGGACGATCGCCAGCGCTACCTGGCCTATTGGTCAGATGCGGCGCGCGTCCACGGCGTTGCAATCCATGCGTATGTCCTCATGGGCAACCACGTGCATCTGTTGTTGTCGCCTGCGCAGCAGGACTCGTTGCCGCGCGCCATGCAGTCCATCGGCCGGCGTTACGTGTGCCGATTCAACGCGATCCACGGACGTACGGGGACGTTGTGGGAGGGCCGCTACAGGGCGACGGCGGTGGACACCGAAAGCTATCTCTTCGCCTGCATGCGTTACATCGAACTCAATCCTGTTCGAGCCGGCATCGCAAAGCATCCGCTCGAATACCCGTGGTCCAGTGCCCAGGCAAACGCCGTCGGCAAGCACGATCCGCTGGTCACGCCGCACCCACTGTTTGCGG
>DATCFA010000335.1:0-4742 GCA_036509805.1 Casimicrobiaceae bacterium | reverse complement strand
TTCGCGGCGGTTCTCGTCGACGTTGACGACGAGGTGCGTGGGCGAGAGCACGCGCAACGCGTCGACGTCCGGAGTCTTGGTGCCGCCGGTCTTCGGCACGCGGCGCACGCCGTCGCGCGGATGCACGCAGAAGCCGGTGCGCGCGACCACGTTTGCCCCAAGCCCCAGCGCGAACAGCAGTTCGGTAAGGCTCGGCACCCAGCTCGCAATCCGCGGCGCGGCGTCCGCCACCGGATGCTCGACGCCTGCCCAGTCGGTGCGCGCGGATTCGAGCGGATGGCTGCCGGCCACGGCGGCGGCGGCGGCGGCGTCAGCCGTCATCGCTGCGCGGCTTGCGCGCCGCGCCCGCGAACAGCGCGTCGTACAGCGGACGCGGCAGCGCGCGCAACACGCGTCCGGCGAGCGCCACCGGCCACGGCAGCACGTAGAAGCGCCGGCGATGCGTAATCGCACGCGCGATTTTCGCCGCTGCCGTGTCGGCGCGCATCAGGAATGGCATCCGGTACGGATTGCGCGCGGTCATCGGCGTGGCGACGTAACCCGGACAGATCGTCACCACGGCGACGCCGAACGGCCGCATCTCGAGCCGCAGGCTCTCGAGGTAGGTGATCGCCGCGGCCTTCGACGCCGAATACGCGCCGGAGCCCGCGAGACCGCGGAAGCCGGCGACGCTGGCGATTCCCACCAGCGACCCTGCGCGCGCGCGTTGCATCGACGCGGCGAACGGCGCGAACGTGTTGACCATTCCCATCACGTTGGTGTCGAACACCGCACGAAACGCCTCGATGTCCTGCGGATGCTCGGTCAGCGTGCCGCGCGAGACGCCGGCGTTGGCGATGACGATGTCGGGGGCGCCATGGCGCGCGATGAAATCGGCGGCGGCCGCGGCCAGCGCCGGCGCATCGCGGACGTCACCCGCGTAGGTGAGCGGCGCCGTTGCCGCGAGTGCGGCCGCGACGCGCGCAAGCTCGCCTGCGCGTCGCGCGTAGAGGCCGACGACGGCGCCGTTGCCGGCATAGTGGCGTGCCAGCGCCTCGCCGATCCCGGACGACGCGCCGGTGATGAAAACCTTCTGCGGCGCCGCCACGCCGGAGCGTCGGTCGTGCGGCGCCGGATTCATCGAAGTGCCGTGCGCGTCAGCCCTTGCGCGCGGCGCGCGCCTTGGCGACCAACTCGTCGATCGCCGACGGCACGTTGGCGTGACCGCCGATGCGGTCGGACGACGTGATGAACTTGCCGTCGACGATGATCGTCGGCACCGATTCGATGTTGAATACCTGCGCCTGGCGCTTCGAGCGCGAGATGTCGCTGGCGATCGTGAACGAGTTGTACATGTCCTCGACCTTCTTGCGGTCGAGCCCGTTGCTGGCGGCCCAGTCGAGGAACGTCCTCGCGTCGGCGAGGTTCTTGCCGTTCTGGTGGATGGCGACGAACACCTTGGGGTCGAGCCCGTCCTGCCCCAGCGCATGCAGCGTGTAGTAGACCTTGCCCAGGTTCTCCCACGCGCGCTGGAACGACACCGGGATGCGGCGGAACTCGACGTCGGCCGGCTTTTTCGCCAGCCAGCCGTCGAGGATGGGCTCGAGGTCGGCGCAATGCGGGCAACCGAACGAGAAGAACTCGATCACCTCGATCTTGTTGCCGGTCTCGACCGGCACCGGCGTGGCAAGTCGCGTGTAGTTCTTGCCCTCGACCATCTGCGCCGATGCGGGCAGCGCCGCGAGCGCTGCGAACAACATGAGACCGAGCGACGCGCAAATTCCCATGCGCGCAGGCGTTGCGAGGTTCGATAGGGACATCGTCTTCTTCTCCACGTCAGGATGGCAACGGCGCACGCGAGGTGCGGTGTGGTTTGCGGCTGCCCGCTTGGGCCGCCGGTTGCGCGCGCAAGTTCCCGCGCGCGGAAAGTCAGTAGCGGATTGCCGAGGATTCGTAGCCCCGTTGCGCCAACTGGTTCTTGACGCGCGAAAGCTCCTCGCCATTGTCGTAGGGCCCGAGGCGCACGCGGAAGCGAACCGACCTGTCGGCGAGCAATCCCTGCTGGACGGCGGCTTGCCAACCCCCCAGCGCAAGCTGCGCCTTCAGGTTCTCGGCGTCGGCCTCGTCGGTGAACGAACCCGCCTGCAGCCAGAAACGGTCGCCGGCATGCGCGCCCTTCAACGGTTCGACGCTGGCGACCTTCTCGACACTGTGTTCTGCTCCCTTCGGCGACGAAACGGCGGCGCCGGACGCGCTGGCGTCGCGGTGCTCCGCCGATTTTTCGGCGGCGCGGTCGACCATCGCGCGGTCAGGGCGTACCGGCGCTGCGGCGTCGGCCTGGATTTTCGGCTCTTCACCGCCCGGCAGGATCTTGTAAAAGTCGAAGCGCGGCTTGTCGGCAGCCTTGTCGCCCGCGGCGGTTTTGGACGCGTCGCGCGCCGGTTCGCGGATATCCTTCTGCGCCGCCTGCACCTGCGCCTGGTAGACACTGCGCCCGCCGGTCAGGTAGAACGCGGCGCCGGCCGCGAGAGCCAGTCCCATCACCAGTCCGATGAAGATGCCGAGCAATGTGCCGCCCGCCGCGCGCTGGCGCGGCGCGCGGCGGCGCGGCGCGGCGGATGTGGGAGTAGCCATGCTTGCGATGATGCCTTCGTCGAGGATTGCCGTTGTCAAAGACTACATTTCGAGCGGCGCCGCGATGCCCAGCAGCGCAAGACCGTTGCGGATCGCCTGCCCGCTGGCGACCACCAGCGCCAGCCGCGCGCGCTTCAGCGCCGCGTCGTCAACCAGGAAGCGCTCCGCATTATAGTAACTGTGGAATTCGCGCGACAGCTCCCGCAGCCATGCGGTGATCCGGTGCGGCGCCAATTCGCGCGCCGAATCCGACACTTCCTGCGGATAATCGTCGAGGCGGCGCAGCAACGCATCCTCGTAAGGGCTCGTCAGCAGCGCGGTATCGGCGCCCGCGACGTGCGCCGCGGCGGCGTCGAACGCGATGCCCGCCTGGCGCAGCACCGCCGCGACGCGCGCGTGCGCGTACTGCACGTAGTAGACCGGATTGTCGTCCGATTGCGAGCGCGCGAGGTCGATGTCGAACGTGAATTCGCTGTCGGCCTTGCGCGACACGAGGAAGTAGCGGACGGCGTCGCGGCCGACTTCGTCGATCAGGTCGCGGATCGTCACATAGCTTCCTGCGCGCTTGCTGATCTTCACTTCCTCGCCGCCCTTCATCACCGTGACCATCTTGTGCAGCACGTAGTCGGGATAGCCGGCGGGAATGCCCATTGCGAGCGCCTGCAGCCCGGCGCGCACGCGCACGACCGTGCTGTGATGGTCGGAGCCCTGCACGTTGATCGCCTTGCCGAACCCGCGCTCGAACTTGGTGACGTGATACGCGACGTCGGGCACGAAGTACGTGTAGCTGCCGTCGGACTTGCGCATCACGCGGTCCTTGTCGTCGCCGAACGCCGTGGTGGCGAGCCACAGCGCGCCGCCTTCCTCGTATGTCCTGCCGGTGGCAGTGAGCGCAGCCACCGTGCGCTCGACGCGCCCGTCGGCATACAGCGAGCTTTCAAGATAGTAATTGTCGAAGCGCACGCCCAGCGCACGCAGGTCGGCGTCCTGCTCATTGCGCAACGCGGCGACGGCGAAGTGGCGGATCGCCGCCAGGTCGGTGATGTCGCCCTTTTCGTCGGCGACATAGCGTTGCGCGAGCTCGCGGATGTACTCGCCGCGGTAGCCGTCCTCGGGAAACGGCGCGTCGATGCCCGCCAGCGCGCGCGCGCGCGCCTGCACCGACAGCGCGAGGTTCTCGATCTGCGCGCCGGCATCGTTGTAGTAGAACTCGCGCGTGACCGCATAGCCCTGCGCTTCGAGCAGCGACGAGATCGCATCGCCGAGCACCGCCTGGCGTCCGTGGCCGACGTGCAGCGGACCGGTAGGGTTGGCCGATACGAACTCGACCATCACGCGCTCGCCGACGTGCTCGGCCGCGGTACCGTAGCGATCGCCTTCAGCGAGCACGCGCGCCACCACCGCCTGGCGCGCGGCGGCGGTCAGCACGATGTTGATGAAGCCTGCGCCGGCGATGTCGGTGCGCGCCACCAGCGGCGACGCCGGCAGCGCCGCGACGATCGCCTGCGCGAGCTCGCGCGGATTGCGCCGCTGGCGCTTCGCCGCGACCATCGCGACATTCGTGGCGAAGTCGCCGTGTGCCGGGTCGCGCGGGCGCGAGAGCTCGGCCGGCGTGTCGCCGGCGTCGGGCAGCGCGCGGGCAACACCGGCGGCAAGCCATTGCGCAAGTTCTGGTCGGATGTCAGCCACTGTAGGGGGTTGCGATCATGGATGCGGACATCGCCGTCGCGCGGTCCGTGCGCGATTGCACGCGCGGCGCACCGAGGCGGCTCGGACGACGGCGACGGGGATGGCGATGGCTGCGATTATAGCGGCCGGTGCATTCAGAACGACGCGGGGTCCACATCCAGCGCCCAGCGGACGCGCCGTGCAGGCAGCGCATCGAGTTCTGCGCGATAGAGCGCGAGGAACGCCTGCAGCGCCCGGCGGTCGCCGCTTTGCAGCAGCAGTTGCGCGCGCTCGAAGCCCGCGCGCCGCGCGAGCGATGCGCGAAGCGGCGGGTTGACTTCGACGCCTTCGAACGACTGCGCGATGCGTGCGCCGGCCGCATGCGCGGCATCCAGGAATGCGCCGACATCGTCGTGCTGCAGCGCTTCCGCCGACAGCAGTGCGAGATGCGTGTACGGCGG
>DATCFA010000334.1:0-2024 GCA_036509805.1 Casimicrobiaceae bacterium | reverse complement strand
GTGCGCCGGAAGGCTCGTTGCGATGGCATGAGCCGAATTCGCCGTAACGCAGCGGCAGGTCGCGGTAACTGCGCATGTCGGCATTGAAAATGAGCACGTGCCCCGGGCAGTTCATCGGTTTCAGCGCGTAGATGCGCTTTTCCGATTCGGTAATGAACATGTTGTCCTGGTAGTTCGCCCAATGCCCGGACTTTTCCCACAGCGCGCGGTCGAGAATCTGCGGGCAGCGCACTTCCTGGTAGCCGTTGTCGCGGTAGACGTGCCGCATGTACTGCTCGACTTCCTGCCAGATCGACCAGCCCTTCGGATGCCAGAAAACCATGCCCGGCGCTTCTTCCTGCAGGTGGAACAGGTCGAGCTGGCGACCCAGCTTGCGGTGGTCGCGCTTTTCCGCCTCCTCGATCCGGTGCAGGTAGGCGTCGAGGTCTTCCTTCTTCGCCCACGCGGTGCCGTAGATCCGCTGCAGCATTTCGTTCTTCGAGTCGCCGCGCCAGTACGCGCCGGCAAGCTTCGTCAGCTTGAACACCTTGAGCTTGCCGGTCGACGGCACGTGAGGGCCGCGGCAGAGGTCGGTGAACGCGCCTTCGGTGTACAGCGAGATCGGCTGGTCGGACGCAATGGACGCGATGATCTCCGCCTTGAAATGCTCGCCCAATCCCTCGAAGTACCTGACCGCGTCGTCGCGCGGCATCACCGCGCGCGTGACCGGCTCGTCGCGCTTCGCGAGCTCGTGCATCCGTGCCTCGATGGCCGCGATGTCCTCCGGCGTGAACGGCCGCTTGTAGCTGAAGTCGTAGTAGAAGCCGTCCTCGATCACCGGACCGATCGTCACCTGCGCGTCGGGAAACAGGTCCTTGACGGCGTAGGCGAGCAGATGCGCGGTGGAATGACGCAGCACGTCGAGCCCGGCTGCATCCCTGTCGGTGACGATCGCGAGCTTCGCGTCGTGTTCGATGACATGCGAGGTGTCGACGACGTGTCCGTCGACGTTGCCGGCGAGCGCCGCCTTGGCAAGGCCGGGGCCGATCGACGCGGCGACTTCGGCGACGCTGACCGGCCGCTCGAAAGTCCTGACCGAGCCGTCAGGCAATGTGATGTTGGGCATGATGCGTTACCTCTGGGCGAAAAAAAAGTGCGGACGCGCCGCACTTTTCTGTCATCGAGGACGTACGAGCGAAGCCGACCTGTCGGGTTAACCGGGGATAAAACGCGTTCGCGGTGTCATAACCCGACCCTTTCGCTACGAGGCCAACGGCCGATGTCGCTCGAGTGCCGGCATGCCGGCAGGCATGCCGATGGTAGGCGCGATTGGACTCGAACCAACGACCCCCACCATGTCAAGGTGGTGCTCTAACCAGCTGAGCTACGCGCCTCCAAGTCGCTGATTATAACCGACGCGGCGGCCCGACCGCTAGCGCCCGGACGCCGCGAAATCAATGCCGCGCGACGACCAGCCACAGCAATGCAAGCATCAGCGGCTGGTGGACCATGTAGACCAGGAGGCTGTGGCGCCCGAGCAGCGACAGCCAGCGCGGCGCGTTCGCCAGCGCGGCAATCGGCGCGTACGCGCGCGCGGCAACCCAATGCCCGATGCCGATGCCGATCAACACGACGCCCGCCCACGGGAACAGCGGCACATAGTCCTCGGTCGCCGGCTTGTGCGTCATGAAGCCGATCCACGACAGCGCGCGCGGGTCGAAGCGTGCATTGGCCAGCGCGAGCCCCGCCGCCACGACCGCGATGCCGGCGCAGGTCGCGAAGAGCGGCCGCGCGCGCAGCGGCCACGCGACGAGCGACACGAGCGCGATGCAGTGGAGGACGCCGAAATAGATGAACGTCTGCGGGAAGAGCGCGTAGCTGCCGGCGCTCACCAGCAACGCGCAGCCCGCGACGCGTGCGGTGCGCCGCAGGTAACGCGCGAACGCGACGTCGCGCGTGCCCGCCAGCGACAGCGATACGCCGACCAGCACGAGGAACGCCGTCACGATGGTCGAACGCGCGCCGAGCCACGAGCGCGCATGCTC
>DATCFA010000333.1:0-3229 GCA_036509805.1 Casimicrobiaceae bacterium | reverse complement strand
GCCGCGGCGAGTGCCACGCCGGAAGTGTCCGAGCCGCCGCGGCCGAGCGTGGTGATGTTGCCGTCCTTGTCCACACCCTGGAAGCCCGCGACGATCGCAATCGTGCCATTGGCGAGATCCTTGCGCATCCGTTGCTCGTCGATCTGCAGGATGCGCGCCTTCGTGTGCGCGGCGTCGGTCAGTATGCGCACCTGCGCCCCGGTGTAGCTGCGCGCCTTGAGTCCCATGTCGTGCAGCGCGATCGCGAGCAGGCCGATCGATACCTGCTCGCCGGTGGAGGCGATCACGTCGAGCTCGCGCGGATTCGGATTGGCCGACAACTCGCGCGCGAGTCCGAGCAGGCGATTGGTTTCGCCCGACATCGCCGACAGCACGATCACCAGTTGGTGGCCTTCGCGATGGTAGCGTGCGACGCGCCTGGCGACGCTGCGGATGCGTTCGATCGATCCTACCGAAGTGCCGCCGTACTTCTGGACGATCAGCGACATGAGCGAAGCCGCCGCGCGTTACAGCGCGCGAAACGCGAGGGTCGCGTTGGTGCCGCCGAAACCGAACGAATTGGACATCGCACCGCGGATCGTCATCCTGCGCGCGGCGAGCGGCGCAAAATCGAGATCGCACTGCGGGTCGGGGTTGACGAGGTTGATCGTGGGCGGCGCCATCTGGTCGCGAATGGCGAGCGCCGTGAACGCGGCCTCGATGCCGCCGGCGGCGCCGAGCAGGTGGCCGGTCATCGACTTGGTCGAGCTGACGACGAGCTTGTACGCATGCTCGCCGAACGCGCGCTTGACGGCGATGCATTCCGCCAGGTCGCCCAGCGGCGTCGAGGTCCCGTGCGCGTTGATGTAATCGATGTCCGCCGGCTGCATCTTCGCGTTCTTCAGTGCATTCAACATCGCGCGCCGTGCGCCGTCGCCGTCTTCCGGCGGCGCGGTGATGTGATGCGCGTCGGCCGACATGCCGTAGCCCGCGAGCTCGCAGTAGATGGGAACGCCGCGCGCCTTCGCGTGCTCGTACTCTTCGAGGACCAGCACGCCCGCACCCTCGCCCAGCACGAAGCCGTCGCGGTCGCGGTCCCACGGGCGGCTGGCGGCGGCGGGGTCATCGTTGCGCGTCGACAGCGCGCGCGATGCGCAAAAGCCGCCGACGCCCAGTTCGCTGACCGTCGATTCGGCGCCGCCAGCCACCATCACATCGGCGTCGCCATATTCGATCAGACGCGCAGCTTCGCCGATGCTGTGATTGGCGGTCGAGCACGCGGTCGCGGTCGCCAGATTCGGACCTTTGAAACCAAAATGAATCGACGCCAGTCCGGCGATCATGTTGACGATCGAGCCCGGTACGAAGAACGGGCTGATCTTGCGCGGACCATGCTCGAAATAGGCCTTCGCCGTATGCTCGATCATCGGCAGGCCACCGATGCCCGAGCCGATGCTGACGCCGATGCGTTCCTTGTCGCCCGCGTCGGTGTCGAGGCCCGCCTCGCGCACCGCCTCCATTGCAGCAACAAGACCGTAGTGGATAAACGTGTCGTAGCGCCGCGCTTCCTTGCCGGACAGCCATTTGGACACGTCGAAATGCTTCACTTCGCCGGCGATCTGCGACGGAAAGTGGCTGGGATCGAAGCGCGTGATGCGCGCGATTCCCGACTTCCCGGCCAATATCGCCGCCCACGACTCGGCGACGCCGACCCCGACGGGACAGACGATGCCTAGACCGGTTACGACGACGCGACGAGCTGACATGGGAATGCGCGATGAGCCTGCGTCAAAAAGACACGGCGCGGGCCGGCCGCCTCGCGCGGCCGTGCACACCCGCGCCGGCGATGCCTATTTCTTGTCGTGCGACGTGATGTAGTCGATCGCCTGCTGCACGGTGGTGATCTTCTCGGCTTCCTCGTCGGGGATTTCGGTTTCGAATTCCTCTTCGAGTGCCATCACGAGTTCGACCGTGTCCAGCGAGTCCGCGCCGAGATCCTCGACGAACGACGATTCGTTCTTGATTTCGGCGTCATTGACACCGAGTTGTTCGGCGACAATTTTCTTGACCCGTTGTTCAACGTTTTCCATGCGTCTCCTCCCTTGCGGGCCGAAATTACAAAGCCGACGGATTATACAGTAGCCACGATGCGGGCGGCATGCGCGCCGTCAGACCATCAGCATGCCGCCGTTGACGTGCAGCGTGACGCCGGTGATGTAGGCCGCGCGCGGGCCTGCGAGAAACGCGACCGCGTGCGCGACGTCCTCGGCCGAGCCCAGTTTTCCGAGTGGGATCCTCGCCAGCAGCGCCTCGCGCGTCGCCGCCGGCAGCGCGCTCGTCATGTCGGTGTCGATGAAACCCGGTGCCACGCAGTTGACGGTAATGTTGCGGCTGCCGATTTCCTGCGCGAGCGACTTGCTGAAGCCGGCGAGCGCCGCCTTGGCCGCCGCATAGTTCGCCTGCCCCGGGTTGCCCGAGGTGCCGACGACGCTGCTGATCTGGATGATGCGTCCGGCGCGCGCCTTCATCATGTTGCGCAGCACCGCCTTGGATAACCTGAACACCGCCGTGAGGTTGGTGTCGAGCACGGCGTCCCACTCGGCGTCCTTCATCCGCAGCAGGAGATTGTCGCGCGTGATGCCCGCATTGTTGACGAGAATGCCGATCGCGCCGAAACGCTTTTCGATGTCGGCCAGCGCCGCCGTCGTGGCAGTGGCGTCGGTGACGTCGAGCTTGATGCCTGCACCGCGATTGCCTGCCTCGGCGAGGTACGCACTGATTTGCGCGGCACCCTCGTCGCGCGTCGCCGTTCCGACGACCGTTGCGCCGTCGCGCGCGAGTGCGAGTGCAATCGCGCGCCCGATGCCGCGCGTGGCGCCGGTGACGAGCGCCAACTGGCCGTGCAGCTCGCCTTCGCTCATGTGTCTGCTCCTTGCGTTGCAGCAAGCGCGGCGTCGATGTCGATGTCGTCGCTCATCGCCAGCGCCTCGAGCGTCGCGTCGATGCGCCGCATCAATCCGGTCAGCACCTTGCCCGGGCCGCATTCGATGAACGTCGAAACCCCTCGCGCCCGGATGGCGCGCACGGTGTCGCTCCAGTGCACCGGACGCGCGGCCTGCTCGGCAAGCGCGCGGCGAATGCCATCGGCGTCGACGTGTTCGAGTACATCGACGTTGTGCAGCACCGCAATCCTGGGCGGCGCGAAGCCCACTTCCGCGAGGCGCGCGGCCAGGCGCGTCGCCGCGGGCCG
>DATCFA010000332.1:0-8964 GCA_036509805.1 Casimicrobiaceae bacterium | reverse complement strand
CGACAGCGGCGTCACGTCCAGCAGCAGCACGTCCTTGCGCTCGCCCGCCAGCACCGATGCCTGGATGGCCGCGCCGACCGCAACCGCTTCGTCCGGATTCACGTCCTTGCGCGGGTCCTTGCCGAAGAACTCCTTCACCGCGTCCTGCACCTTGGGCATCCGCGTCATCCCGCCGACGAGGATCACGTCGGCGATGTCGGACAACTTGACGCCGGCGTCCTTGATGGCCACGCGGCACGGGTCGACGGTACGCGCGATCAACTCCTCGACCAGCGATTCGAGCTTGGCGCGCGTGATCTTCATCGACAGGTGCTTCGGTCCGTTGGCGTCGGCGGTAATGTACGGCAGGTTGATCTCGGTTTGCTGCAGGCTGGAGAGCTCGATCTTCGCCTTTTCGGCGGTTTCCTTGAGCCGCTGCAGCGCCAGCTTGTCGCCTTTCAGGTCGACACCCGATTCCTTCTTGAATTCGGTGACGATGTAGTCGATCAGGCGCTGGTCGAAGTCCTCGCCGCCCAGGAACGTGTCGCCGTTGGTCGACAGCACCTCGAACTGGTGCTCGCCGTCGACGGTGGCGATTTCGATGATGGAAATATCGAACGTGCCGCCGCCCAAGTCATAGACGGCGATCTTGCGGTCGCCTTCCTGCTTGTCGAGGCCGAAGGCGAGTGCTGCCGCCGTCGGCTCGTTGATGATCCGCTTGACTTCGAGGCCCGCGATGCGGCCGGCGTCCTTGGTCGCCTGGCGCTGCGAGTCGTTGAAGTACGCCGGCACGGTGATGACGGCTTCGGTGACTTCCTCGCCGAGGTAGTCTTCGGCGGTTTTTTTCATCTTGCGCAGGATCTCCGCCGACACCTGCTGCGAGGCGATTTCCTTGCCACGAACCTCGACCCAGGCGTCGCCGTTGTCGGCCTTGACGATCCGGTAGGGCATCAGGTCGATGTCCTTCTGCACTTCCTTATCGTCGAACTTGCGGCCGATCAGCCGCTTGACCGCGTAGACGGTGTTCTTGGCGTTGGTGACCGCCTGCCGCTTCGCCGGCGCGCCGACGAGGATTTCGCCGTCGTCCGCATACGCGACGACCGAAGGTGTGGTGCGCGCGCCTTCCGAATTCTCGATCACCTTGGGCGTTCCACCCTCCATGATCGCGACACAGCTGTTGGTTGTACCGAGGTCGATGCCGATGATTTTTGCCATGATTTTCGAACTCCGAGATGCGTCAGGAATATTGACGGTTATTTGGGGTCGCCACGGTCCGGCATCAAGCCGGCGCGCCGTCCCCGCCGCCTTGCGGCGCGTCCTTGGGCTTGGCCACGGCCACCAGCGCCGGGCGCAGCACGCGATCATTGAGCAGGTACCCCTTCTGGAACACCTGCACGACCGTATTGGGCGGTGCCGACTCGGAGTCGATCATCGCCATCGCCTGGTGGCGGTGTGGGTCGAACTTCGCGCCCGTGGCGTCGATCTCGGCGATGTCGAACTTGGCAAACGCCGCCGCCAGTTGCTTGAGCGTCAGCGCCACCCCTTCGCGCAGCGAATCGAGGTCGCCGGGGGATGCGAGGGCCAGTTCGAGCGCATCCTTGACCGGCAGCATCTCGGCGGCGAAACGGTCGATCGCGAAGCGGTGCGCGCGCGCGACATCGGCCTGTCCCTGCTTGCGGACATTTTCGGTCTCGGCGCGGGCGCGAATCCAGGAGTCCTTGAATTCGGCGGCTTCGTTCTGCGCCTTGGCGAGCTCGTCACTGCTGGCGGCAGTCGCGTCGGGCGTCGAAAACTGTTGTTCTTCGGGGGTCATGCCGGCTCGGGAATCGGGTTGCGCGTCATTGTACGTTGGGGTCGCCCGCGCGGCGTTTCAAGACTTGCAGCGAGCCCGCCGAAACGCTTTTGGCAACAATCGCTTGCGAAGGATTCGCCGGCGCGGGAGGCCGTCGTCTCAGTTCCGTGCGCCCATCGCCTTTGCGCGCAACTGCGTCTGCTCGCGCTCGTGCACGTCCGGAGGTGCTGCGAGCCACCCCTGCAGGTTGCGCAGCGCGAGGTCGGCGAGGGCCCCGATCCACTTCGGATGGGTATTGAGACACGGAATGGCGCGCAGCTCGCGGCCGCCGGCCGCGATGAAATGGCGGCGGCCCTCGATGCCGATTTCCTCGAGCGTCTCCAAGCAGTCGGCGACAAAGCCCGGGCAAAACACGTCGACGCGCGCGACCTTGTCGCGGGCGAGCTTCGCCAGCACGTCGCTGGTATAAGGCGCCAGCCACTTCGCGCGGCCGAAGCGCGACTGGAATGCCAGCGTCCAGCGATCACGCGCATAGCCCAACTCGGTTGCCAGCAGCCGTGCAGTCTTCTGGCACTGGCAGTGATAGGGATCGCCCAACGCCAACGTCCGCCGCGGCACGCCATGGAACGACAGCACGAGGTGGTCGGGGTGACCCTGCTTCACCCAGTCGTCGTTGACGACCTGGGCCATCGCCTTGATGTAGTGCGGATCGTCGTGAAACGCATCGACGAAACGCAGCGCCGGCACGCGCCGCTCATGCGCAAGCGCGGTGGCCACCGCGTCGAACGCGCTCGCCGTCGTGCTCGCCGCGTATTGCGGATAAAGCGGCAACACCAGCAGCTTGTCGGACTGCGCCTCGGCGAGGCGCGCGAGCGCCGACGCAATCGAAGGATTGCCATAGCGCATGCCGAGCTCGACTGCACAAAGATCGGCCGGCAATCCCGCCGTCTTCAGCCGCTGGCCGAGGTAGCCGAGCAGCAGCGTCCGCTGCTTTTGCGAATGCACGAGGAGCGGCGAGCCCTCCTTGGTCCAGATCGCCGCGTAGCGCGCCGCCGATTTCGCCGGTCGCGTGCGCAGGATCAATCCATGCAGGATCGGACGCCAGGCGATCGGCGGTATCTCGATTACGCGCGGATCGGTGAGGAACTCGCCGAGATAGCGGCGCACCGCGGCCGGCGTGGGCGCATCCGGCGTGCCGAGGTTGACCAGCAGCACGCCGATGCGCGGCACACGATCGTGGGCGAATGCGCGCTGCGGCGGCGCGCGCCTCATTGCGCTCATTCGCGCGAGCGCGACGCGGTGGCCGCCGCCATCGCGCGCTTTGCTACGCGCTCATTCATCGGCGGCCTGATGCGCGAGCGCGCTCGACAGGAGCTTCGACGTGAGCTCGACGATCGGCACGATGCGCTCGTACGCCATCCGCGTCGGCCCGATGACACCCAGCGTGCCGACGACGCGGCCATTGACTTCGTAAGGAGCTGTGACGACGCTCATTTCGTCGAGTGGTGCCAGCCCCGACTCGTCGCCGATGTAGATCTGCACGCCCTGCGCGCGCTGCGACACGTCGAGCAGGTGCAAGAGCGACGTCTTCTCCTCGAACACGTCGAAAAGCCTGCGCAGCCGCGACATGTTGGACGTGAAGTCCTCCGTCGCCAGCAGGTTGCGCTCGCCGGCCACCACGACGTCTTCGCCCGCGCTGATGGCGTCCTCGCCGACATCGACGGCGGCGGTCATCAGCCTCGCGATGTCGTCGCGCAGCCGCGCGAGCTCGTCGGCCAGCCGCGCACGGATCGCGGCGAACGGCTTGCCCGCGAACTGCTGGTTGAAAAAGTTGCTGGCCTCGACGAGCTGCGATTGCGAATACGCGCGGTCGGTGTGCAGGATGCGGTTCTGCACGTCGCCTTCGGGGGTGACGATGATCAGCAACACGCGCCGGTCAGACAGGCGCAGGAACTCCAGGTGGCGAAAACCGCCTTCGCGACGCGGCGTCATCACGACGCCCGCGAAATGCGTGAGCTGCGACATCAGTTGTGCGGCCGATGCCACGAGGCTTTGCGGGCGGTCGGCGGCGAATTCGCCTTCGAGCCGGTTGATCTCGCCGGGCTCGAGCGGCTTCACCACCATCAGCGTGTCGACGAAGAAGCGGTAGCCGCGCGCCGTGGGGACGCGCCCCGCCGACGTGTGCGGGCTGGCGATAAAGCCCATTTCCTCGAGGTCGGCCATCACGTTGCGAATGGTCGCCGGCGACAGCTCGAGTCCCGATTGCCGCGAAAGCGCCCGCGATCCTACCGGCTGGCCGTCGGCCACGTAGCGCTCGATCAATGTCTTCAACAGATGTGCGGCGCGGGCATCGACCATGGCGCTATTCTAGTGAAAAAGGCGCCGTTCGGTCGAAAGCCGCATCCCGGACGGGGGGGACGCTGTGATTAAATGGCGCCCATGCCTGCCCCGCCCGCCCGCTTTCCGCGCATCGCGCTCGTCGGACGTTACGCAAGCCCCAACATTGCCGAGCCGCTCGCGTCGCTGGCCGAGTTCCTGCGCGCACGCGGGCACACGTTGCTGCTGGAGGCGGAAACCGCGCGCAACACGCCGCTGCCCGGGTTTCCCGCGGCCGACGCCGACAACATCGGTGCCGAGGTCGACCTGGCCATCGTCGTCGGCGGTGACGGCACGATGCTCACCGTGGCGCGCAAGCTGGCGGCACACGGTGTGCCGCTGATCGGCATCAACCAGGGGCGCCTCGGGTTTCTCACCGATATTCCGCTCGCGCGCATGCAGGTCACGCTGGCGGCGATGCTCGACGGCCACTACGTCGAGGAGCGACGCACCCTGCTCGCCGCCACGATCGAGCGCGCCGGCAAGCCGCGCGAGGCCGCGCTCGCACTCAACGATGTCGTCGTCAACCGCGGCAGTCACGGCAGCGTCATCGAAATTGCCGTCGATATCGATTCGCGCTTCGTCTATGGCATGCGCGCTGACGGCCTCATCGTCGCCACCCCCACCGGATCGACGGCGTATGCGCTGTCGTCGGGCGGCCCGATTATCGATCCGGCGGTGCCCGCGTTCGCGCTGGTCCCGGTGGCACCGCATGCGCTGACCTACCGCCCGGTGGCCGTCGCCGACTCGTCGGTGATCACCATCACCATCCAGCGAGGGCTGGATGCCGCCGTCAACTGCGACGGCCAGACCTACTTCGCGCTCGACGAAGGCGACAGCGTCAGCGTCTGCCGCGCACCGCTGACGGCGCGCTTCCTGCATCCGCAGGGCCACGATTATTTCGCGATGCTGCGCGAAAAGCTGCACTGGAGCGAGACACCCGAGCGCCTGTCGGATCGCACGCCGCGCGACGCCGCGGCCGGCGGCTGACGCCGCGGGCGCGGCCGCGCGATGCTGCACTCGCTGTCGATCCGCAACTTCGTCGTCGTCGAGAATCTCGACGTCGAGTTCGCCGGCGGCTTCAGCGTGCTCACCGGTGAAACCGGCGCAGGCAAGTCCATCCTCGTCGATGCCCTGGCGCTGCTGCTCGGCGACCGCTTCGAGTTGCGGCAGTTACGCCAGGGAGCTGCGCGCGCCGAGCTATCCGCGGGGTTCGACACCGCGGGACTCGTGAATGTCGATGCATGGCTCGACGCCAACGGCCTTGCAGGCGATCCCGGCGAGGTGCTGCTGCGGCGGGTGCTCGATGCGCAGGGCCGGTCGCGCGCGTGGGTCAACGGACGACCGGCTACGCTAGCGCAGCTCGGCGAGCTCGGCGAGCTGCTGGTCGACCTGCATGGGCAGCACGCGCACCAGGCGCTCGCGCGCGCGCCAATGCAGCGCGCGCTGCTGGATGCGTTTGGCGGCTTCGCGGCGCTCGCGCGCGAGACCGCCGAGACATTTCGCCAATGGCGCGCGGCCCTCGCCGCGCGCGACGCCGCGCGCAATGACGCCGCGGCGCTCGCGCGCGAGCGCGCGGACCTCGAGTTGCGCCAGCAGGAGCTCGCCACGCTGGCGCCCGGCGAACACGAATGGACGGTGCTCGCTGCGGCGCAATCGCGTCTCGCGAACGCCGCGGCGCTGATCGACACCGCAACCGACGTGCAAGCCGCCATCGACGGCGACCACGCGATGCTCGCGCAGGTACACGCGCTGGCGCAGCGCCTTGCGCAGGCGGCAGCACACGACGCCGCGCTCACCGGCATCGTCACCGCGCTCGAATCAGCACGCATCCAGCTCGACGACGTCGCGCATTCGCTGCGCGATTACCTGCACAAGCTCGACGTCGATCCGCAGGAGCTCGCGCGCGTCGAGGAGCGCCTGTCCGCGCTGCACGACGCCGCGCGCCGGCTGCGCGTGCGGCCCGACGAGCTGCCCGCGCTGCTGGCGAGCACCACCGCGCGGCTTGCCGAGCTCGCGCAGGCAGCCGATGTCGGCGCGCTCGATGCGCGTGTCGAAGCGGCCGAACACGCGTGGCGCGAGCTTGCGCAAACCTTGTCGCGCAAGCGCAGGATGGCGGCGACCGAGCTTGCGAACCGGGTCACCGCGGCGATGCAGGACCTCGCCATGCCGGGCGGACGCCTCGAGGTGCGGCTGGTTGCGCTCGCCGAGCCCGCCAGCCACGGGCTCGAAAGCGTCGAGTTCGACGTTGCCGCGCATCCGGCGCAGGCGAGCGGACCGCTGGCGAAGGTGGCGTCTGGCGGCGAGCTGTCGCGGATCGCGCTCGCCATCCAGGTGGCGACTAGCGAAATCGGCAGCGTGCCCACGCTGGTGTTCGACGAAGTCGACACCGGCATCGGCGGTGCGGTGGCGGCCACTGTGGGCCGGCTGCTGCAGGCGTTGGCCGGCAAGCGGCAGGTGCTGTGCGTCACGCATCTGCCACAAGTGGCGGCATACGCCGATCACCACTTCCTGGTGCGCAAGGAAACGCGCGCCGCCGGCAAACGCAGGCGCGAGGACGCGCCCGCCGGGACGGAGGTCGCAAGCGAACTGTCGCGGCTCACGAATGACGCGCGTGTGGACGAGCTTGCGCGGATGCTGGGCGGTGTGGCGATCACCGCGAAAACACGCGCACATGCACGCGAACTGTTCGAGCAGCATGGACGCCCGCGCGACGGGCGCACCGGAGCGCCGGAGGGCCGGCGCGGCGCCGGCGGCTAGCGGGTTTTCTGCAGCGCGACGGTCGTCACGCGGCCCTGCTTCGACGCGTGCCTCGTCGCCTTCTTCACGTGTCGCACGTGCGCGACTTTCGCGAGCGGCAGCGTTCCGCCCGTTTCCAGCCAGTACTTGACGCGATTGGCATCGGCGATCCGCGTGTACGACCCAACGGAGTCAAGCAGCACGATCACCATCGGCTTGCTGGCGATCTCCGCCAGCATCACCAGGCATCGTCCCGCCTCGTTGATGAATCCGGTCTTCTGCAACGTGATGTCCCACTTGCTCGAGCGCACCAGCCGATTCGAATTGTTGAAGCCTTCGACGCGACCGGTCGGCAGCTCGATGTTGTGCGAAGGCGTCGTCGTGAATTCGCGGATCATCGGATAGGTGGCGGCGGCGCCCACCATTTTCGCGAGCTCGTTGGCGGTGGACACGTTCTGCGGCGACAGGCCCGTCGAGTCATGGAAGTGCGTGTGCGTCATGCCGAGCGCCAGGGCCTTGGCGTTCATCGCCGCGACGAATGCCTCGGTGCCGCCCGGATAGCTACGCGCGAGGGCGGACGCCGCGCGGTTTTCCGAAGCCATCAGCGCAAGGCGCAGCAGTTCACGCCGCGACAGCTCGGTGCCCATCCGCAGCCGCGAGCGGCTGCCCTTCAGGTAGTCGTAGTCGTCGTTGTCGATCTTGATCGTCGCATCGAGATCCGGATGCGCATCGAGGACGACCATCGCGGTCATCAGCTTGGTGATCGACGCAATGGGCGTCACTTCATTGGCAGATTTCGCGTAAATGGTTTCGTTGCTGGACGGATCGATGACCAGCGCGCTGGCCGAACCTAGCTTGAGCTTGGCGGGGTCGAGGGCTGCCGGGGTGGCGAGGACGGGTACTGCGATCGCGGCAAGCGTCGCGAAAACAAGGGGTCGAAGCAATTTCATCATCCGGAACCTGAAGAAAACCCTTTGGCCTTATAGCACGGCGGCAGCGTGGGATGCACCCGCTATTGCGGGATCAATGAGTTAGAGGTGTTGCGCCGCTGCCACACCCGAGGCCGGCGGCTGTTACAACGGCGTCCTGCGCGCAGGCATTGACCCGGCAAGGCTGTCAGTCCGCCGCGGTTTCCACCGGCACATCGCTGGCGGCGGCCTTCGCCTCCGACTCCTGCAGCCGCCACATCCGCGCGTACGCGCCATTGGCCACAAGCAAAGCAAGGTGCGTGCCGCGTTCGACGATCCGGCCGGCATCCAGCACCAGGATCTGGTTGGCATCGATGATCGTCGACAGCCGGTGCGCGATGGTCAGCGTCGTACGCTCGCGCGAAATCTCGGCGAGCTCGGCCTGGATCATCTTTTCCGATTTGGAATCGAGTGCGGACGTCGCCTCGTCGAACACCAGCACCGCGGGCTGCTTGAGGATGGCGCGCGCGATCGCCACGCGCTGCTTTTCGCCGCCCGAGAGCTTGAGGCCGCGCTCGCCCACCGGCGTCGCGTACCCGTCGGGCAGCGTGACGATGAAGTCGTGGATTTGCGCCAGCCGCGCCGCCGTCACAATGTCTTCGTGCGTCGCACCCGGCCGCCCGTACGCGATGTTGTATTCGATCGAGTCGTTGAACAGCACGGTGTCCTGCGGGACGATGCCGATCGCCGCGCGCACGCTGGCCTGCGTGACGTCGCGCACGTCCTGTCCGTCGAGGGTGATGCGTCCGCGCGTGGCATCGTAGAAGCGGAACAACAGACGCGCGAGCGTCGACTTGCCGGAGCCCGACGGCCCGACCACGGCCACCGTGTGTCCGGCGGGAATGGTGAACGACACGTCGAACAGGATCTGGCGCTTCGTGTCGTAGCCGAAGTCGACGTGCTCGAACGCGACGACGCCGGCGCTGACGGCGAGCGGTACCGCACCCTCGCGGTCGCGCACTTCGGCATTTTCCTCGATCAGCCCGAACAGGCGCTCCATGTCCGCCAGCGCCTGCTTCATTTCGCGGTAGATGACGCCGAGGAAGTTGAGCGGGATGTAGAGCTGGATCATGAACGCGTTGACCAGCACGAGGTCACCGACGCTCATCC
>DATCFA010000331.1:0-2516 GCA_036509805.1 Casimicrobiaceae bacterium | reverse complement strand
CACGCTTCCTCGGCCAGCGCTTCGAGCGTGCCGACCGGCACGACAGGCAGCGCCGCACCGAGCGCCAGACCTTGCGCGATGCCGCACGCGATGCGCACGCCGGTGAACGCGCCGGGTCCGGCACCGAATGCGACGGCGTCGAGATCGGAGAGCCGCCATCCGGCATCGGCGAGCACCTCGCGCAGCAATGGCATTACGCGCTCGGAATGCGCATTGCTCGCGGGCTCGTCGCGCGAGTGCCAGGTGACGCCGTCGCCGGCAGCGACGGATATCCACTCGGTGGACGAATCGAGCGCGAGCAACTTCATGCGGCGCATTTTACCCCCGCTGCCGCGCACGCGGCGCGCGGTAGAATGCGCGGCTTTGCCCACGCATCGCCCATGAACGCGCCGGTCATCATCGAATCGCTCGACCAGGAAGGACGCGGCATCGCGCGTATCGACGGCAAGGCGATGTTCGTCGAAGGCGCACTGCCGGGCGAGCGCGTGACCATCGAGATCATCAAGCGCCGGCCGACCTACGAAATCGCGCGCACGCTCGCCGTCGCACACCCGAACGCGTCGCGCGTCACGCCCCGCTGCCCGCATTTCGGCGTGTGCGGCGGCTGCACGCTGCAGCATGCCGACGGTGCGCTGCAGGTCGCCGGCAAGCAGCGCGTGCTGGAGGAAGCGCTGTCGCGGATCGGCCGCGTGCAACCCGAAACGCTGCTCGCTCCGGTGCACGGGCCGCAATGGCATTACCGTTGGCGAGCGCGGCTCTCGGTGCGCCATGTCGTCAAGAAGGGTTCTGTTCTGGTCGGTTTCCACGAGAAGAAGTCGAGCTTCGTCGCCGACATGCGCGAATGCCATGTCGTGCCGCCCAAGGTGTCGTCACTGCTGCTGCCGCTGCGCGAACTGATCGGCGCCATGACGCTGCGCGACCGGCTGCCGCAAATCGAGGTCGCCGTGGGCGAGCGCGACGGAGATACCGTCTGCGTGCTCGTGCTGCGCATCCTCGCCGCGCTCGCGCCGCAGGACGAAGCGCTGCTGCGCGCATTCGCCGACGCCCGTGGCGTCGAGTTCTGGCTGCAGACCGGCGGCCCGCAGACGGTCGTGCCGTTTTATCCAGCCGCATCGTCGCTGACGTACACGCTGCCCGAATTCGACATCGAGATGCCGTTCGGTCCAGTCGAGTTCACGCAGGTCAATCCGTTCATCAATCGCGTACTGGTGCGCCGCGCGATGGCGCTGCTGCAACCGGCGGCGGGCGAGCATGCGGCGGATTTCTTCTGCGGACTAGGCAATTTCACGCTGCCCATCGCGCGCAGCGGTGCATCGGTGACGGGCATCGAAGGCAGCGCCGGGATGGTCACGCGCGCGAGGGAGAACGCGGCGCACAACGGGCTCACGCAGCGCACACGGTTCGAAGTGGCGAACCTGTTCGCCGCCACCGCCGAAAGCATCGCCGGCTTGCCGCCGTTTCGCAAGGCGCTGATCGACCCGCCGCGCGAAGGCGCGATCGAGCTCGTCAAGTCGCTGCCCGGCGCAGCCGATGCGGCGGGCCTATCGCGGATCGTCTACGTGTCGTGCAACCCGGCGACGCTTGCGCGCGACGCCTCGGTGCTGGTCCACGAGCGCGGATACCGGCTGCAAGCCGCAGGCGTGACCAACATGTTCCCTCACACCGCGCACGTCGAGTCGATCGCGCTCTTCACCGCCTGACGCCGCGCCGGAATCAGGGCGAAAAAAAACGGAGCAAGTCGCCTCGCCCCGTGAATGCTGTTGGTGCCAAATCAGTCGCGCTGCCCTGAAAATGCCATGAGCAGATTCAGTAAGCTGACAAATATATTGTACAGATTCAGGTAGATCTGCAACGTCGCCACGACGTAATTCGTCTCGCCACCGTTGACGATGTTGCTCAGGTCATACAGTACGAAGCCGGAGAACAGCAGCACCGCGACGCCGGACAGCGCGAGGCTGGCGGCAGGCACCTGGAAGAACAGGTTCGCGAGCATCGCGACGATCAGCAGCAACAGGCCGACGCCGAGGAAGTTGCCCAGGAACGAAAAGTCCTTCTTGCTGAACGTGGCGACGGCGGCCATCGCGAAGAAGATCGCGGCCGTCATGCCGGCTGCTTCGCCGATCAGCACGCCGCCGTTGCGGAAGCCTGCGGCGACCGTCAGGATCGGCGTCAGGAACACGCCGGCAATGAACGTGAACCCGAGCAGCGCGGCCACGCCCCAGCTGCTGTTGCGCAGGCGCGTGACGGCGAATGCCGCCGCCATCATCGCTCCGAACATCAGCAACGGCGTGCCGATGGGGTGGGCGCGAAACGCGGCGAAGAAGTTGAACTGCATGCCGACCCACGCGCCGCCGATCGTCGGCAGCAGCGACAGCGCGAGCAGCGCGTACGTATTGCGCATCACGCGATGGCGGTCGACGGGCGTCGACGGTTGTGCGGCCGGATTGCGCGGCAGCGTCGTCGAGGAACTCATCACCGGTTCGAATTTCGTTTGCATGGCGTCTCCACAAGCGGAA
>DATCFA010000330.1:0-4656 GCA_036509805.1 Casimicrobiaceae bacterium | reverse complement strand
GGCGTCTACGATTTCCAGAAGCGCTCGAGCATCATCCGCGTGTCGGACGCCGGCTCGCGCGTGCTGGGCGGCATCGCGTCGACGCTCGCGCGCGGCGAAGGACTGACGGCGCACGCGCTGTCGGCGGAAGCGCGCACGCGCCCATGAGCCTCGCAGCGAACGTCCAGCAGCCTGCCGCCGTCGAGGCGCGCGATGCCGAGATTGCGGCGCGCGTGCGCGCAACCGTGCGCGACGACATCCGCGCGATGCATGCGTATGCGGTGCCGCGTGCGGATGGCCTCATCAAGCTCGACGCGATGGAAAATCCGTATCCGCTGCCGGCGGAGGTGCGCGCGCGGCTTGCGGCGGCCGTCGCCAGTGTGGCCATCAACCGCTACCCGGATGCGGCGGCCGAAGCGACCAAGCACGCGCTGCGCGACGCATTCGCGCTCGGCGATGGCTTCGACATCGTGCTCGGCAACGGGTCCGACGAGCTGATCTCGATGCTGACGGCGATGGTCGCGTGTGAAGGCGCGACGATTCTCGCGCCGGAGCCGTCGTTCGTGATGTACGCCATCAGCGCGCGGCTCGCCAACGTCCGCTATGTCGGCGTGCCGCTGGGGCACGGCTTCGCGCTCGACACCGATGCCATGCTGGCGGCCATCGCGCGCGAGCGCCCGGCACTCATCTGGCTCGCGTTTCCGAACAACCCGACCGGCAACCTGTTCGACGTCGCGGCGATCGAGGCGATCGTCGATGCGGCACCGGGGCTGGTGGTGATCGACGAGGCCTACTACGCGTTCGCCAATCGTTCGTTCATCCTGCGCGCGCGTGAATTTTCCAACGTGATCGTCGTGCGCACCGTGTCGAAGATCGGCATGGCCGGATTGCGGCTGGGATACGCGGTGGGCGACCCTGTGTGGATGCGCGAGCTCGAGAAGCTGCGTCCTCCCTACAACGTCAATGCGCTGACGCAGGCGGTCGCGCCGCTGCTGCTCGCCGAAGAAGCGCTGCTGGCCGAGCAGGCGCACGCGATCTGTGCCGAGCGCGAGCGCGTCGCCGCCGCGCTGGCCGCGACGCCGGGCGTCGTGCTGTGGCCGACGCACACCAACTTCGTGCTTGTCCGCGTCGCCGACGCCGCCGCGATGTTCGAGCAGCTGCGGCATGCGGGTATCCTCGTCAAGAACCTGGGCGGCAGCCACCCGTCACTGGCCAACTGCCTGCGCATCACCATCGGCACCCCCGACGAAAACGACGCGCTGCTGCGCGCGATAGGCGCCCAACCATGAATGCCCGCGAATCCAGCGATGCTGTCCCTCGTACCGCGACGGCTACGCGCAACACGCGCGAAACCGAGATCACCGTCAGCGTCGGCCTCGACGGAACCGGGCGCCACGACCTTGCGAGCGGCGTGCCGTTCCTCGACCACATGCTCGAGCAGATCGCGCGCCACGGCGTCATCGACCTCGCCGTGCATGCGAAGGGCGACCTGCACATCGACGCGCACCACACCGTCGAGGACATCGGCATCACGATCGGTCAGGCGCTGGCCAAGGCGCTGGGCGACAAGGCGGGCATCCGCCGTTACGGGCATTCCTACGTGCCCCTCGACGAGGCGCTGTCGCGCGCGGTGATCGACCTTTCCGGGCGGCCGGGGCTCGAGTTCCACGTGCCGTTCACGCGCGCGATGATCGGCACGTTCGACGTCGACCTCGCGCACGAGTTCTTCCAGGGTTTCGTCAACCATGCGCAGTGCACGCTGCACATCGACAACCTGCGCGGCGAAAACGCGCATCACCAGTGCGAAACGGTGTTCAAGGCGTTCGCGCGCGCGCTGCGAGTGGCCGTCGAGCGCGACCCGCGCGCGCAGGGAATCCCATCGACGAAGGGAACGCTGTAGGCAGGCGCGCGCCGGCGACGGCGCGATCGCCGACCGCAGCGCCGCCTGGCGTGAGCGCCCGCGCATGACCATCGCTGTCATCGACTATGGAATGGGCAACCTGCGCTCGGTCGCCAAGGCGCTGAAACACGTGGCACCCGGGCGCGACATCGTCGTTACCTGCGACCCTGCCGTGATCCGCAACGCGGAGCGCGTGGTGCTGCCCGGGCAGAGCGCAATGCCCGACTGCATCCGCATGATCGATGCGAGCGGCCTGCGCGATGTCGTCATCGAGGTTGCCGCAAGCCGGCCGTTCCTGGGCATCTGCCTCGGCCTGCAGATGCTGTTCGACGCCAGCGCCGAGGGCCCGAGCGCGTGCCTGTCGGTGCTCGGTGGGCAGGTCGTGCGTTTCGACGGGCAAGCCGCGGCGGACCTCGCCGCCGAGCGCTGCAAGCTGCCGCACATGGGCTGGAACCGCGTGCAGCAGCGCCTCGCACATCCGCTGTGGCGCGGCATCGAGGACGGCAGCCGCTTCTATTTCGCGCACAGTTATTTTCCCGTGCCCGCCGATTCAGGCATTATCGCGGGTGAGACCAGCTACCCGTTGCCGTTTACTTGCGCGATAGCCAAGGATAATATCTTCGCAACGCAGTTCCATCCGGAAAAAAGCCACCACGCCGGCCTTACGCTGCTCGCCAACTTCATCGACTGGAACGGATACTGAATCCGCGACTCCAAGGTCCTGGCGTCACCGAAGCAACTCCCGCGCAACATGCAGATCATTCCTGCGATCGACATCAAAGACGGCCATTGCGTGCGCCTCAAGCAAGGCGAGATGCATTCCGCGACCGTGTTCTCCGAGGATCCGGCGGCGATGGCGCAGCACTGGCTCGAGCTTGGCGCCGAGCGTCTGCATATCGTCGACCTCAACGGCGCGGTCGCCGGCAAGCCAAAGAACGAACTGTCGATCCGTGAAATCGTCAGCGTCATCGGCGAGGAGATCCCGGTTCAGCTGGGCGGCGGAATCCGCGACCTGGACACCATCGAGCGTTACCTCGACGACGGCATCACCTACGTGATCATCGGCACCGCGGCGGTGAAGAATCCCGGGTTCCTGCACGACGCGTGTTCGGCGTTCACCGGTCACATCATGGTCGGCCTGGACGCGCGCGACGGCAAGGTCGCCACCGACGGCTGGTCGAAGATGACCGGCCACGACGTCATCGATCTTGCACGCAAGTTCGAGGACTACGGCGTCGAGGCCATCGTCTACACCGACATCGGCCGCGACGGCATGCTCTCGGGCATCAACATCGAGGCGACGGTACGACTTGCACGCGCGGTCAAGGTGCCGGTATTCGCCTCGGGCGGTCTGTCGTCGATCGACAACGTCAAGGCGCTGCTGCCGTTCGAAAGCGAAGGCATTGCCGGCGCGATCGCCGGGCGCGCGATCTACGAGGGCACGCTCGACTTCAAGGAAGCGATCAAGGCCGCGCGCGGCAATGCGCCGGCCTGAATTGGCGGCCGACGTGGCGCGGCGTCGTTCACTGCGGGCGTCGGGCACGCAGTCAGCGCAACGGTTCCCGATCGCAAAAGGCTAGCAAACCAATGGGATTGGCCAAGCGAATCATTCCGTGCCTCGATGTGGCCGGGGGCCGCGTGGTCAAGGGCGTCAATTTCGTCAACCTGCGCGACGCCGGCGACCCCGTCGAAGTGGCGCGCCGCTACGACGCCGAGGGCGCCGACGAGCTCGCCTTCCTCGACATCCGCGCCAGCATCGAGTCGCGCGGGCTGCTCTACGAAATGATCGAGGCGGTGGCCGACCAGGTCTTCATTCCGCTGACGGTCGGCGGGGGCGTCAATAGCGTCGACGATATCCGTGCGCTGCTCAACGCGGGCGCCGACAAGGTCAGCATCAATACCGCCGGCCTGCGCAATCCCGATTTCATTTCCGAGGCTTCGGCGCATTACGGCGCGCAATGCATCGTCGCCGCCATCGACGCGCGGCAGACCGCGCCCGGCGCTTGGGAGGTCTGCACCCATGGTGGGCGCACGCCGACGGGAATCGACGCCGTCGCGTGGGCACGCGAGGTCGCGGCGAGGGGCGCCGGCGAAATCCTCCTCACCAGCATGGACCGGGACGGCGTGCGCAACGGGTTCGACCTGCAGTTGACGCGCAACGCCAGCGATGCCGTCGACGTGCCGGTGATCGCCTCCGGCGGCGTCGGCGCGCTGATGCACCTGGTGGAAGGAATCATCGAAGGCGGCGCCGATGCTGTACTGGCCGCGAGCATCTTCCACTACGGCGAATTCACCATCGGCGAAGCCAAGGCGGCGATGCGCAGCGCCGGCATCGAGATGCGCGACTGATGGCCACCGACTGATGGCCACCGCATGGCTCGACGAAGTGCGCTGGAACGCCGACGGCCTGGCGCCGGCGATCGCGCAGGACGCGGACAGCGGCAGCGTGCTGACGCTCGCGTGGATGAACCGCGAAGCGCTGGCGCGCACGCGCGAGACGCGCAGTGCGCATTACTGGTCGCGCTCGCGGGCGAAGTTGTGGCACAAGGGTGAGACGTCGGGACACACGCAGCGGGTGCGCGAGATTCGCATCGACTGCGACGCCGATGCGATCCTGCTGCTGGTCGAGCAGGCGGGCGGCATCGCCTGCCACACCGGCCATGCGCGCTGCTTCTTCCGCCGGCTGGAAGGCGATGGCTGGAGCGATGTGGAACCCGTGTTGAAGCACCCGCAGGAGATCTACCCGGATGAGCGCTGACGATAGCGTCCTGGCGCGC
>DATCFA010000329.1:0-4307 GCA_036509805.1 Casimicrobiaceae bacterium | reverse complement strand
GAGTTCACGATCAAGGCCGAGCTGGTATTGCTGGCGATGGGTTTCGCGGGCCCGCGCGCCGGCGTGCTCGATGCGTTCGGCGTCGCGCGCGACGCGCGCGGCAATGCGCGGGCCAGCACCGACGACTACCGCACCAGCGTCGATCGCGTGTTCGCCGCCGGCGACATGCGCCGCGGACAGTCGCTCGTCGTGTGGGCGATCCGCGAAGGTCGCCAGTGCGCGCGCGCGGTCGACGAATTCCTGATGGGATCGAGCGAGCTGCCGCGCTAGTGGACCGTAACGGCCGAAACGGTAGTGCGGTCCGCTAGGCGCCATCGATGAGCGGCGTCACCACGATCGACATCGCGAGCTGGCGCCCCCGGGTCGACGCGCGACAGACGCAGGCGTACGCGCAGGCGCTGGAGGACGGCGGCGTGCTGGCGCTGCCCGGTCTCGCGTTCCTGTTGGTACCCGCCGAAACGCGCTTCCTCGATCCGCGCTGGTCGGACGGTCGCGCGAAGAACATCAACCTCGACCGCGGCGAGATTCGCGGTACCTGCGCCGAAGGCGCCGACCGCGCTGCGCTGCGCGACATGGTGGCGCGCTTCGCGCGCGATGCAGGCGACCTCGTCGGCGCGCTGTTCCCGCGCTACGCCGGCTACGTGCAGGCGGCGCGCACGAGCTTTCGACCGCAGCCCGCGTCCGGGCGGCCGGTGTCGTGGCGCAAGGACGACACGCGGCTGCACGTCGATGCATTTCCGTCGCGGCCCAACCGCGGCGAGCGCATCCTGCGCGTGTTCTGCAACGTCAACCCCGATGGCGATGATCGCGTCTGGCGCATCGGCGAGCCGTTCGCCGCGATGGCCGCGCGCTTCATGCCGTCGATCCGGCGGATGCGGCCGGGCGAAGCGGCGCTGCTCGCGGCATTGCGCGTGACCAAGGGACGGCGCAGCGAATACGATCACCTGATGCTCGGCCTGCACGACGCCGCCAAGGCCGACGCCGGCTACCAGCGCGGATCGGCGCAGCAGGAAGTGCGCTTTGCACCGGGCACCACGTGGATCTGCTTTTCGGACCAGGTGATGCACGCGGCAATGGGCGGCCAGTACATGTTCGAGCAGACGATCCACTTGCCGCTCGCAGCGCTCTACACGCCGGGTAGCGCACCGATCGCGATTCTCGAGCGGCTGGCCGGCCGCCGGCTCGCCGCCGGCACCGCGTAGTGCTGCGCGCGATGCCATGACCGCCATCGCCATCGCCAACGACACGCTGCTGCGTGCGCTGCGCCGCGAGCCCTGCGCGCACGTGCCGGTGTGGCTGATGCGCCAGGCAGGCCGCTACCTGCCCGAGTACAACGTGGTGCGCGCGAGGGCGGGCAGCTTCATGGCGCTGGCGACATCGCCGGCGCTCGCCACCGAGGTGACGCTGCAGCCGCTGGCGCGCTTCGCGCTCGACGCGGCGATCCTGTTTTCCGACATCCTCACCATTCCGGACGCGATGGGCTTGGGCCTCACGTTCGCCGAAGGCGAAGGTCCGCGCTTCGCGCGGCCGCTGCGCGATGAGGCGGCGGTGGCGGCGCTCGCGGTGCCCGATCCCGCGAAGCTGCGCTACGTGTTCGATGCGGTGGCCGAGATCAAGCGCGCGCTTCACGGCAGCGTGCCGTTGATCGGTTTCGCCGGCAGCCCGTTCACGCTGGCGGCCTACATGATCGAGGGCGGCGGCAGCGACGACGGCTTCGCGCGCGTGCGCAGGATGGCCGTCGAGCGTCCCGACCTGTTGCAGCGTATCGTCGACGTCAACGCCGAGGCCGTGGCCGTGTACCTGTGCGCGCAGGTGGCCGCCGGCGCCGACGTGGTGATGCTTTTCGATACCTGGGGCGGCCTGCTGGCGGCCCCCGCGTGGCGGCGTTTCTCGCTGGCGACGATGCACTCGGTGCTCGCGCGGCTGCCGGCCGGCGTGCCGGCGATCGTGTTCACCAAGGGCGGCGGTGCGTGGCTCGACGATTCGGCGTCGATCGGCGCGGCGTGCGTGGGGCTCGACTGGACGGTCGACCTGGCACGCGCGCGCGCCGGTGTGGGCACGCGCGTGGCGCTGCAGGGGAATCTCGATCCCCTCGTGCTCACTGCCGACGCCGCAACGGTCGATCGCGAAGCACGCGCGCTGGTGCGCGCTGCGGGAAGCGCACCCGGCTTCGTATTCAACCTGGGACACGGGATCATTCCGCAGACGCCGCCTGACAATGTCGCGGTGCTGGTCGACGCCGTGCATGCCGAATCGCGCACAAAAATTTAAGCGCCGGCAGGGTTTGCGCGCGCGAGGGAAGAATGCCAGAACCCGCGCCAATGCTCGGGTTGCGCGGGGTTGACAAAGTGCGCGAGTTTTTGTCGAAAAGCCAGTTATGCACATTTTCGGGACCGCTGGCACGCCACTTGTCGGCGCCCGCGAGGTCGCCGGCGAGCGCTCTGCAAATTATTGATTCAGCGATGTTTTTTTTAGCGTTCCCCGCGCAGGTTTACGTGAACGTCATGAATGCGACGCGCTGCCGCTGCCAAGGCAGGAGATTTACGCACAAAGTTATACACACCTGCGGTGTGCAATTCCGGCAGTTGTCTACAAATGAAAGACTTGCGTGTTTTCGCTCGCGTACGCAGTGAGGATTTGGAACACTACAACTTCGCGCCGCTCGCGCGCTGAGTCGTGATCGCACGCATCGCGATCTGCGGCGCGGTGACGCCGCCGTTCGATTACTGGATTCCCGCCGGGCTCGACGTCCGGCGCGGTGCGGTCGTGCGTGTCACCGTCAATCGGCGCGCCTGCGTCGGCGTGGTTGTCGCCATCGATGCGGCTGCCGCGGTGGCGGCGGAAAAACTGCATGCGCTCGACGAAGTCGTCGACCTGCCGCTCATAGCGGCGGACCTGCTCGACGTGGCGGCGTTCGTCGCCGACTACTATCACGAGCCGATTGGCGCCGTGCTCGGCAACGTCGTGCCGCCGCTCAACGCAGCGCGCGCGCGCAAGGCGAGCGCTGCCAGCGATGCACCGGTCGACGCGTTCGCGCTCAACGCCGCGCAACAGGCGGCCGTCGAATCCATTGCCGGCGGCGCGGGCGCGTTCGGTGTGGCGCTGCTGCAGGGCGTCACCGGAAGCGGCAAGACGGCGGTGTACCTCGCGGCCGCCGCGCGCGCGATCGCCGCTGGCGGCCAGGTGCTGATCCTGGTGCCGGAGATCAACCTGACGCCGCAGTTCGAGCAGCAGGTGCGCGCAGGCCTGCCGTCGGCGAACGTCGTCACGCTGCACAGCGGGCTTGCTGCGGGTGCGCGCAACGCGAATTGGCGCAGCGCCGCCGCGGGCGACGCCGACGTGATCGTCGGCACGCGGCTCGCGGTGTTCGCACCGGCGCCGCGGCTCGCGCTGTGCGTCGTAGACGAGGAGCACGACCCCTCGTACAAGCAGCAGGATGGCGTGCGCTACCACGCGCGCGACGTCGCCATCTGGCGCGCGTACGCGCGCGGCGTGCCCGTCGTGCTGGGCAGCGCGACGCCGTCGCTGGAAACGCTGCTGCACGCCGGCAGCGGGCGCTACCGGACGCTCGAGCTGCCGGCGCGCGCGCGCGCGGATGCAGAGCCGCCGCGCGTCAGGCTGGTGCCCCCGCGTGGGCCCGACGCGCACGACGGCATCGCCGGCGAGCTGTGGCAGGCGCTGCACGCAAGGCTCCAATCGCGCGAGCAGTCGCTGGTGTTCGTCAACCGCCGCGGCTACGCGCCGTCGCTCAAGTGCGCGTCGTGCGCGTGGGAATCGATGTGCCCGCGTTGCAGCGCGCGGCTCGTTGTCCACCGCGCGCCGGTGCTGATGCGCTGCCACCATTGCGGCCATGCGCAGAAGGTCCCGGCGAGCTGCCCGCAATGCGGCAACGTCGACTTGCTGCCGCAAGGCCACGGCACTCAGCGGCTCGAGTCGGCACTGCAGCAGGCGTTTGCCACGGCGCGGATCGTGCGCGTCGACCGCGATTCCACACGCACGCGCGGATCGTTCGCGCGCATCCGCGAGCGAGTGGCCGACAACGATGTGGACATCCTCGTCGGCACGCAGATGCTGGCGAAGGGTCACGACTTCCCGCGCCTTACGCTGGTGGGCGTGCTGGGCGCCGACAACGCGCTGTACAGCGGTGATTTCCGCGCGACCGAGCGGCTGGGCGCGCTGCTGTCGCAGGTGGCCGGCCGCGCAGGCCGCGCGTCGCTGCCGGGCGAAGTGATCGTGCAGACCGATTTCGCGACGCACGCGGTGTTCCGCGCGCTCGGCGACGACGGCTATGCAGCGTTCGCCGCGTC
>DATCFA010000328.1:0-2575 GCA_036509805.1 Casimicrobiaceae bacterium | reverse complement strand
CCATGCGCAAGATCATTCCCGTCGCCGATCAACGTGTCGTCGAGCGCAGTGCGCGTCTCGCCGCCGTGAATGCGCGCGGCGGCGAAATGACCGTGCACCCGCTCGATACACGCGGTCGCCCGATGCGCGACTTGCGGATTTCGGTCACCGACCGCTGCAACTTCCGCTGCGTCTATTGCATGCCGAAGGAACTCTTCGGCAGCGACTATCGCTTCCTGCCGCACGCCGAGTTGCTGACGTTCGAGGAAATCACGCGCGTCGCGCGCGCATTCGTCGACGCCGGCGTGACCAAGATCCGGCTGACGGGGGGTGAGCCACTGTTGCGCCGGCACCTCGAACGGCTGGTCGAAATGCTCGCGCGGATGCCCGTCGACCTGACGCTGACGACGAATGGCGTGCTGCTGGCGAAAAAAGCGCGCGCGCTGCGCGACGCCGGGCTTTCGCGCGTGACCGTCAGCCTCGATGCGCTCGACGAGCCGACGTTTCGCGCGATGAACGATGTCGATTTTCCGGTGGCCGACGTGCTCGCCGGCATCGACGCCGCCGCGGCGGCGGGCCTTGCACCGATCAAGGTCAACGCGGTGATCAAGCGCGGCGTCAACGAGCATGCGATCGTTCCGCTCGCGCGGCACTTCAAGGGCAGCGGGCACATCGTCCGCTTCATCGAGTACATGGATGTTGGGCATACCAACGGCTGGCGGCTGGACGACGTCGTTCCCGCGCGCGAGATCGTCGCCGCGATCGACCGCGAAATGCCGCTCGTGACCGCCAAACCGAACTACACCGGCGAAGTGGCGCAACGCTGGCGCTACCGCGACGGCGGCGGCGAGGTGGGCGTCATCGCATCGGTCACGCAGGCGTTCTGCGGAGACTGCACGCGTGTGCGGCTCGCCACCGACGGCAAGGTCTACACGTGCCTGTTCGCCACGCAGGGCGACGACCTGCGCGCACTGCTGCGTGGCGGCGCGTCGGACGACGACATCGCGCGCGTGGTGCGCGCCATCTGGTCGCAGCGCAGCGACCGCTACTCGGAACTGCGCGGCAACGCGACGTTCGACCCGCACAAGGTCGAGATGAGCTACATCGGCGGATGAACGTGCACGCGACAGCCTACCGTCCCGAATTGACGCACAACGCGCGTCCGTCGACGTTCGAGGTCAGCGCCACCGACGAGAACGGGGAAGCGCGCAGCGTGCCGATCGCCGGCGAGCACCCGCTGACGATCTATGTCGACAAGCGCGAGTTGCTGACGCTGATGACACTCGGCGCGGCACCCGAGGCGCTGACCATCGGCTACCTGCGCAACCAGCGGCTGATCGAGCGCATCGAGGACATCGTCGCCGTGCAGGTCGACTGGGAAACGAACTCGGTCGCCGTGAAAACGCGCAACGGTCTGTCCGATCTCGACGAGAAAACCGCCAAACGCACGACGACGTCCGGCTGCGGCCAGGGCACGGTGTTCGGCGACCTGATGGCGGAGATCGACGACGTGCGGCTGCCGCCGGGCGCAACGCTGACGCAGGCTGCGCTGTATGCGCTGCTCGACCGCGTGCGCGTGCACGAGACGATCTACAAGCAGGCGGGCGCCGTGCACGGCTGCGCGCTCGCCAGCAACCGGGGCGGCACGAGCGAGATCCTGATGTTCGTCGAAGACGTCGGCCGCCACAATGCGGTGGATGCGATCGCGGGGCAGATGTGGCTCGACGGCATCGACGGACACGACAAGATTTTCTACACGACGGGACGCTTGACGTCCGAAATGGTCATCAAGGCGGCGCAGATGGGCATTCCATTCCTGGTGTCGCGCTCGGGGCTCACGCAGATGGGCCACGACATCGCGCAGAAAGTCGGCATGACGATGATCGGCCGCGCGACCAACAAGCATTACCTGCTGTTCACCGGCGCCGAGCGCTTTATCCGATGACGGCCGCGTCGTCGTCGCAGATTACGCGCGCCGATATCACCGGACTCGTGCTTGCCGGAGGCCAGGGGCGGCGCATGGGCGGCGTCGACAAGGGTCTCGTCGACTTCGCAGGCAAGCCGATGGTCGCGCACGCGATCGCGCGCCTTTTGCCGCAGGTCGGCGCGCTGCTGATCAACGCCAACCAGAACGCCGAGCGCTATGCGGCGTTCGGCCACCCGGTCGTTGCCGATGCGATCGGCGGATTCGCCGGTCCCCTCGCCGGATTGCACGCCGGTCTGGCGGCGGCAGGCACCCACTATGTCGTCACGTCGCCGTGCGATTCGCCATTCCTTCCCGCCGATTTGGCAGAAAGGCTCGCCACGGCGCTGGCGGCCGCGCGCGCCACGCTGGCCGTCGCGCGCACCGGCGACCAGCCGCATCCGGTTTTCGCGCTGGTCGACCGCGGCGTGCTCGTGCATCTCACGCAATTCCTCGAAGGCGGCGGCCGCAAGATCGACGCGTGGTACGCGACGCTCGATGTCGTCGAAGTGCCGTTCGACGATGAAGCGGAGGCGTTTCGCAACATAAACACGCGCCAGGAACTCGCGGCGAACCTGCCGCCAAGCACGTGAAGTCGAGTTCTGCTCGGTTGCTCTAGTCGCATGCGGCCTT
>DATCFA010000327.1:0-9357 GCA_036509805.1 Casimicrobiaceae bacterium | reverse complement strand
TCGCGGTAGCGCCGTTCGTGCGCCGCAGCGAAGAACGCCGCGCCGATGAACACCTGCACGACGCCCGCGCACTCGCCGCCGCCCAGTTGCGCCACTTTGAAATCGGCTGCGCCATCGACATCGCGCAACACCTCGTCCATTTCGTCCGCTGCAACCGCCGTCAGGTCGGCGAACAACGCAGTGAAATAGTCGTCCGCCTGACGGTGCACCCAGTCGAAGAAACGCTCGCCGGTTTGCGCATCGGCCGCGAATGTTTTGCCGAGACGCGCGATGGCCTTTTCGATGCGCGCAACGGGTATCGACGGACCCTTGCGCGCGAGACGTCCGCCGGCCATGCCGTCGCCGCCCAGGTACAACTGGTAATGCGGGACCAGCCGGTCGTGCATCCGGCGGCCTTCGCCGTAGATGCCGATGTCGCCCGTTTCCGGCTGCGCGCAGCCGTTATGGCAACCCGACACGCGGATGCGCAGGTCGTCGACGATGTTCGCGAGGCGCGCGCCCATGCCCTGGCTCGACGTGATGCCGAGGCGGCATGTCGTCGTGCCAGGACAGGCGACGACGTTGTCGCCCGGCTGCGGCACGTCGAGACCGATCGCACGCAGGCCGACGACAACCGCGTCGACGCTCGTTTGCGGCACGTTGCGCAGAACCAGGTTCTGGTCCTGTGTGGTGCGGATGTCGTCGAGCCGGTGCTCGCGCATCAGCGCGGACAGCCCGCGCAGGTGCGCGACGGTCAAGTGACCGAGATGCACGAACACGGGAATGGCGACCAGACCCGCTTGGCGCTGCGGCGCCGGGGCCCGCGGCGCGCCCGCGCCGGGAACGGCGCCGGCAGTCGGCGTCCGCCATGCGAACAACGGCAGCGGATCGGCAGCGTGCGCCGCGCGGCAGCGCGCGAATTCGTCGTTGTAGCGCGCGACGAAGCCTTCGGCGCCGAAGCGCTCGACGAGAAACTTGATCCGCGACTTGGCGCGCTTGCTGCGATCGGAATATTTCTCGTGCAGCGTGATTACCGCTTCGATCGCGGGGATCAGCTCGTGCTCGGGGACGAACTCGGCGACGACGATCGCCTCGCGTGGCTTGTGGCCCAAGCCACCACCGGCGAGCAGCCGGAAACCCGGCGCGTCGCCGCGACGCGTCGCGATCACCGCGAGGTCGTGCAGCATCCCCTGTGCGCAATCGCTTTCGCAGCCGGAAAAGCTCACCTTGAACTTGCGCGGCATCTGCTGGTTGATCGGATTGCGCAGGAAATAATGCACGGCGGCGTCGAGATGCGCGGACACATCGGTGTGCTCGCGCGGGCACACACCGGCAAGCGTGCACGCCGTCATGTTGCGCACCGTGTTGTTGCAGGCCTCGCGCGTGGTCAATCCCGCTTCGGCGAGGCGCCGCATCGCAGCCGGCGTGTCGGCGGTCGGCACGTAATGGAGCTGCACCGACTGCCGCGTCGTGACGTGCACGTGGTCGGTCTGCGACCACGTCTCGAGGACATCCGCCAGCGCGATCAGTTGCGTCGGGTCGAGGCGGCCGCCCGGCGCCTTGACGCGCACCATGTGCATACCCGCTTGCCGCTGCCCGTAGCAGCCCTGCTGCAAGCGCATCGACGTGAAGCGGTCGTCGGGGACATTGCCGGCCAGAAAGGCCGTCACCGCCGCCGCGTAGCGGTCGAGCTCGGCGGCGTCGGACAGCGCCCCCGGAGTTCCCGCCGGCAGGAATGCATGAAGATTGACATCGGCTGCGCCCATGGAGATTCCGCTTCCCGTTCCGCAATGAAGTGTGGAACGATAGCGGCCATGCGCCGCGGCCGGAAGGAATGGATCGCTATAGCGTTATAACCGGTCGATCTCCGCGAATACCTCCTCGGCGAGGTGGTACGCCGAGTTGGCCGCGGGTACGCCCGCGTAGATTGCCGAATGCAGCAGCACCTCGTTGATCTCGTCGCGCGTGACGCCGTTGCCGAGTGCGGCGCGCACGTGCATCTTGAATTCGTCGCCGCGGTTGAGCGCCACCATCAACGCCAACGTCAAAAGGCTCCGCGTATGGCGGTCGAGGCCGGGCCGCGACCACACCTCGCCCCACGCGTAGCGCGTAATGAAGTCCTGGAAGTCGGCGTTGAAGTCGTTGCGCCGCGCGAGCGTGCGCTCGACGTGCGCATCGCCCAGCACGCCACGGCGCACCGCCATTCCCTGCGCATAGCGTTCGTGGTCATCCATCGCGATCCTTTCAGCCGGACAGGTGGCCGATCAGCGCGGCGAGGAAATCGGCCGGCTGCTCGATGTTGGACAGATGCGCGGCGGCAAGCTCGACGTAGCGCGCACCACGCACGTGCTCGGCGATGTAGCGAGCGTCGGCCGGCGGTGTCGAGACATCGTGCGTGCCGGCGATCACCAGCGTCGGCGCGCCGATGGCCGCGATCTCGGGACGCGCGTCGTAATCGCGAACGGCCGCACAGCACGCCGCGTAGCCGTCGGTCGACGTCTTCACCAGCACCGCGCGTATTCGCGCGACCTCGTGCGGCTCGTCGCGACGGTATTCGGGGCTGAAGAAACGCTCGAGCACCACATCGGCGATCGACGCCATCCCGGACGTGTGCACGGCGCTGATGCGTGCGTTCCACGCATCCGCCGCGCCGATGCGCGCGCCGGTATTGCACAGCACCAGGTGGTCGATTCGCGCGGGCGCGGCAAGACCCAGCCGTATGCCGGTGAGCCCGCCCATCGACAGCCCGCAGAAATGCGTGCGCTCGATGCCCAGATGATCGAGCAGGCCGACGACGTCGTCGGCCAGTAGCGCGATCGAATACGGCGGCGGCGTGACCGACGACGCACCATGTCCGCGCGTATCATAGCGAAGCACGCGAAAGCGCTGTACCAGCGCCGGCACCTGCGGCGACCACATCTCGAAGTCGGTGCCGAGTGAATTCGACAATGTGAGCCAGGGCGCGTCGCGCGGGCCGTCGACCAGGTAGTTGATACGTGCACCGGCGACATCGGCATGTGGCATGCGGTCCTCCCCCGTTCAGCGTGCGGCGAGCACGCGGTCGACGAACGCCGCGGACATCCCGAGGTAATTCGCCGGGTCCACCAGGCGGTCGATGGCTGCCGCGTCCAACCAGCGGCCGACACGCGCATCCGCCTTCAGCGCGACACCCAGCGCGCGGCCCTCGCGCGCGGCGTGCCTGCCGATTTCCGCGACGAGTGCGTGCGCGTCCTGCTTGCCGATGTCCACCGCAAGCGCCATCTGCACCGCTTCCGACATCAACTGCCCCCGCGTCAGGTCCAGGTTGGCGCGCATTCTTGCGGTGTCGACGTCGAGACCCTCGACGACGGCGACCATCGCGGCGAGCGCCCCGGCCGTCAGCTCGAACAACGCGGGCAGCGTGTCCCATTCGGCTGCCCAGTCGCCGAGCCCGCGCTCGTGCTCCTGCACGGCGGCACAGAACATTGTCGCGACGAGATGCGGCACGCGCAGTGCCGCCGCGAGCGCCACCGCGCAACCGACGGGATTGCGCTTGTGCGGCAGCGTCGACGACCCGCCGCGGCCGGGCGCCGATGGCTCGAACGCCTCGGCCACTTCGGTTTGCGCGAGCAGCGCCACGTCGCGCGCGAGCTTGCCGAGCGTCGCTGCGAGTCCGCCCAGCGCCGCCGCGACTTCGAGAAGGCGGTCGCGTTGCGTGTGCCAGGGCACGTCGGCTATCGCAAGGCTCAACTCGTGCGCGAGCGCGCGTTCGACGTCGGCGGCGTGTGCGCCGAGCGACGCCAGCGTGCCGGCCGCGCCACCGAACTGCAGCACCGCCGCCTGTTGTGCGGCCTGCGCGACGCGCCGCGCGTGGCGGCGCAGCGCCGAAAGCGTCGTCGCGAGCTTGAGCCCGAGCGTCACCGGCAGCGCCTGCTGCATCAGCGTGCGGCCGGGCATCGGCGTGTCGCGGTAGCGTGTCACCTGCGTGACCAGTGCAGCATCCAGCCGCACGATGTCGGCAGCGATCAGCGCGAGCGCGTGGCGGACCTGCAGCACCAGCGCCGTGTCGAGCACGTCCTGGCTGGTCGCCCCCCAGTGCACGTAGCCGCGCGCCGACGCCTCGACCCGCGCGGTCAGCGCACTCACCAGCGGAATCGCACGGTTGCCGGTGTCGCGCGCGGCGATCGACAGCGCCAGCGGATCGTAATGCCGCGCGTCGCATTGCGCGGCGATGGCCTCCGCGGCGGCACGCGGCATCACGCCCGCCGACGCCGCGGCGCGTGCGAGCGCTGCCTCGAAGTCGAGCATCCGCGCAACGCTCGCCTCTGGCGCGAAGACCTCACGCAGCGCATCGGTCGAGAAGGCGGGATCGATCATCGTGATCGCATTATTGCAGCACGCCCGCCGCGGCAACATCTGCCGTGCAAGCGACGCGCTACACGTCGAGGAAGACGGTCTCGCGCGGGCCCTGCAGCACCACTTCCCATGTGTACTCGCCGCGGCGCTCCCCCACGCCTGCGACCAGCGTCGCCCGCCGCGCCTCGGGCAACGCCTGCAGCAGCGCATCGTCGGCGTTGGCGGACGCCTCGTCGGCGAAATACATCCGCGTGTGCAGGTGGCGCAGCATGCCGCGCATCAACAGCATCACACCGATGTGCGGCGCCTGCAGGCCACCTGCCGCCGCGGGCACGCGGCCCGGCTTGATCGTCGTGAAAGCGAAGCGTCCCTCGGCGTCGGTGGGCATGCGGCCGAAGCCGGCGAAGCCGGGCGTCAGCGGCAAGTCGCGCGTGTCCTGCGGATGCGCGTACCTGCCGTGCTCGTTCGCCTGCCAGACCTCGACGAGCGCGTCGGACACCGGTACGGCGTCGCCGTCGACCAGCCGCCCGTTGATCGTGATCGCGGCGGCGGTGACGCCGCTGCCGACGAGGTTCGGCGTATTGAGCCACGTAAGGCCGATATGCAGGTACGGGCCGACCGTTTGCGACGCCGTCGTCGGCAGTTTCATCGCGCGCCGTCCGCCCGCAGATCGCGCAGGTCGCTTTCCATCGGCGTCTCGTCGCGGCCGCGCAGCACGATGTCGAAGCGGTAGCCGAGCGCTTGCTCGGGAATCGTCGTGTCCCAGTCGAACGTGGAAATGAGCCGCTTGCGCGCCATCGCGTCGGGAATGCTCGTGAGCATCGGGTCGTACTCGATCAGCGGGTCGCCGGGAAAATACATCTGCGTGACGAGCCGCGTGACGAATGCGGGCCCGAACAGCGAGAAATGGATGTGCGCCGGACGCCACGCGTTGGCATGGTTGCGCCACGGGTACTCGCCCGGACGGATCGTCACGAAACGATAGCTGCCATCGGCATCGGTTAACGTGCGACCGCAGCCGGTGAAGTTGGGGTCGGTCGGCGCATCGTGCGTGTCGCGCGGATGCGGATAGCGGCCGGCGGCGTTCGCCTGCCAGATTTCGACCAGCGTGTGCGCGACTGGCCGCGCGTTGGCGTCGAGCACGCGTCCGGAAACGACGATCCGCTCGCCGATCGGGTCGCTGTCGTGCTGCTTGGTCAGGTCGAAGTCGTTCGCGCGGATGCGTTCGTAGCCGAACAACGGCCCGGTGACTTCCGACAGCGTCGGTGGCATCCGCACGAGCGCTGCTGCGGGCGCGCGCTTCTGCGTCGACACGTACGGGGGATAGAGCAGGTCGGGTTGCGTGCCTGCGTCGGCGGCACGATAGCCGCGCAGTGGCGCGTCGGAGGCACGATTGCCGCGCGGTGGCGCGTCGGACGTACGATAGCCGCGCCGTGGCGCGTCGTTGGCAGGCGTCTTCATCGCAGTTTCCCGGTTACGTGCGTTCGATGATCATCGCAATGCCCTGGCCGACGCCGATGCACATCGTGCACAACGCATAGCGGCCGCCGCAGCGCGCGAGCTGGTACATCGCCGTCGTCACCAGGCGCGCACCCGATGCACCGAGCGGATGGCCGAGCGCGATCGCGCCGCCATTGGGATTGACGTGCGGCGCGTCGTCGGCCAGCCCGTGATCGCGCATCACCGCCAGCGCCTGCGCGGCGAACGCCTCGTTCAGCTCGATCACGCTCATGTCGGCCAGCGTGAGCTTCGCCAGTGCGAGCACCTTGCGCATCGCCGGCGACGGGCCGAAGCCCATGATCCGCGGCGCCACACCGGCGACCGCCGACGCGACGACGCGCGCGCGCGGCGTCAGGCCGTGGCGGCGCGCGGCATCGGCGGACGCGATCAGCAGCGCCGCCGCGCCGTCGTTGATGCCGGACGCATTGCCTGCGGTGACCGTGCCGTCGGGCGTCACGACGCCTTTGAGGCGCGCCAGCGACTCGAGCGTGGTCGCACGCGGGTGTTCGTCGTGCGTGACGACAACGGCATCGCCTTTCTTCTGCGGCACCGTCACCGCGACGATCTCGTCGTCGAGACGGCCGGCGGCGATCGCCGCGGCCGCGCGCTGCTGGCTCCGCTGCGCGAACGCGTCCTGGTCGGCGCGCGACACATGGAATTCCCGCGCGACGTTCTCGGCGGTTTCCGGCATCGAATCGATGCCGTATTTCGCCTTCATCAGCGGATTGACGAAGCGCCAGCCGATCGTCGTGTCCTCGATCTTCGCCTGGCGCGAGAATGCAGCACTCGCCTTGCCTTGCACGAACGGCGCGCGCGACATGCTTTCGACGCCACCGGCGATCATCAGCGATGTCTCGCCCGCCTTGATCGCGCGCGCGGCGATCGCAATGGCATCCATGCTCGACCCGCACAGCCGGTTGACCGTCGTTCCCGACACCTCCTGCGGAAGGCCCGCGAGCAGCAGCGCCATGCGAGCGACGTTGCGGTTGTCCTCGCCCGCCTGGTTTGCGCAGCCGTAGACGACATCGTCGACGGCGTCCCAGTCGACGCGCGCATTGCGCGCGATCAGCGCTGCGATCGGAAGCGCTGCGAGATCGTCGGTGCGCACCTGCGCGAGCGCGCCGGCGTAGCGGCCGAACGGCGTGCGGATGGCGTCGCAGATGAAGGCTTCGTGCATCGTGCTTTTCCCAGTGACTAGGCGGCCATCGACAACGGGACGCCGGAGAGCCGCGAAAGTTCGGCGAGCGTCATGCCGTCGGCCATCAGCACCACCGACAGGCCACCTGCGGCGACGTCGATCACCGCGAGATCGGTGTATATGCGGTCGACGCAGGCGAGCCCTGTGACCGGGTACGTGCAATGCTCAACGATCTTGCTCGCACCCGATTTCGTCAGGTGCTCCATCATCACCAGCACGCGCTTGGCGCCGAGCGCCAGGTCCATCGCGCCGCCGACGGCGGGGATGGCATCGGGCGCGCCGGTGTGCCAGTTGGCGAGATCGCCGCGCACCGACACCTGGAATGCGCCGAGCACGCAGAAGTCGAGGTGGCCGCCGCGCATCATCGCGAATGAATCCGCGTGGTGGAAGTATGCGCCGCCCGGCAGCAGCGTCGCCGGCTGCTTGCCGGCATTGATCAGGTCCGGATCCTCTTGCCCCGGCGCCGGCGCGGGGCCCATGCCCAGCACACCGTTTTCGCTGTGCAGCAGGATTTCGCGGTCCTTCGGCAGGTGGTTGGCCACCAGTGTCGGCAAGCCGATGCCGAGGTTGACGCATGCGCCGTCGGGAATGTCGCGGGCGACGAGCGCTGCCATCTGGTCGCGTGTGTATCGTTGCATCGACGGTTCCCTGCGGTTAGGCTGCGGCGCCCGGCGCGCCGAGCGGCGTGGACGACGCGACCTGGACGACGCGCCTTACGAAAATTCCCGGCGTCACGACGGCCTCGGGGTCGAGCGCACCCAGCGCGACGATCTCGCGCACCTGCACGATCGTGCAGCGTGCCGCGCTCGCCATGATCGGCCCGAAATTGCGTGCCGTCTTGCGGTAGGTGAGGTTGCCCCAGCGGTCGGCGCGGTCGGCCTTGATCAGCGCGTAGTCGGCATGGATCGGCGACTCGAGCACGTAGTGGCGGCCGTCGATTTCGCGCGTCTCCTTGCCCTTTGCGAGCAGCGTTCCGTAGCCGGTGGGCGTGTAGAAGCCGCCGATGCCGGCACCCGCGGCGCGAATGCGCTCGGCCAAGTTGCCCTGCGGCACGAGCTCGAGCTCCAGCTCGCCTGCGCGATAGAGCGCGTCGAATACCTGCGAATCCGCCTGGCGCGGAAACGAGCAGACGATGCGGCGCACGCGGCGCGCCTTCAGCAGCGCGGCGAGCCCGGTTTCGCCGTTGCCCGCGTTGTTGTTGACGATCGTCAGATCGCGCGCGCCCTGCGCGATCAGCGCATCGATGAGCTCAGCGGGCAGGCCCGGCGCACCGAAGCCGCCGATCATGATCGTCGAGCCGTCGGCGATTCCGGCGAGGGCAACGGCAGCCGACGCGACGATCTTGTCGATCACGAACATCCTCCGGATGGCGGCGACGCGAATTCGCTTCGCCGAAGCGCACAGTTTCGCCAGTGCGCCGCAGCGCGTCAACGCAGCGGCGCGATATTCGGTGCGATCACCGCCCGACTGCGGCATGGCCGCCGAGAAACAGCCGGTTGAGATCGGGGTGCTGCAGCAATTCGGACGCCGGCCGGTCGAGCGCCAGGCGTCCCATTTCCAGCACCAGCGCGCGGTGCGCATACTTGAGCGCGGTGCGCACGTTCTGCTCGACCATCAGCACCGTCGTGCCGGCATCGGACAATGCGCGCAGCAGCGTCATCACTTCCTGCACGAGCTTGGGCGACAGCCCGATCGACGGCTCGTCGATCAGCAGCACGCGCGGTCGCAGCAGCAGCGCGCGGCCGATCTCGAGCTGCTTCTGCTCGCCGCCCGACAGCGTCGATGCCTGGTTGTCGATGCGCTCGCGGATGCGCGGGAAGCGCGCGAGCACTTCGTCGATGCGTCCCTTGAGCTCGCCGCGCGGCAACGTGATGCCGCCCAGTTCCAGGTTGTGGCGCACCGACAGCGAGCCGAACAGGTTGCGTCCCTGCGGAACGAACGCGATGCCGCGCGCTAGCAGCGCGCGCTGCGAGGCGCCATTGATCGGCGCGCCTTCGAAGCGGACTTCACCGCTGCGCGGCACCAGCATGCCGAACAGTGTCTTCAGCACCGTCGATTTGCCGGCGCCGTTGGGACCGATCAGCAGCGTGATCTCACCCGCACGTGCGTCGAGCGTCGTCCGGTTGAGGATCGTCAGGCTCGGCGTGTAGCCGGCGACGACATTGTCGAATTCGATGATCGGGCGATCCATGGCGTTGGCGCTACGCTAGTGTAGTGCTTCGTATTCAATAGAACTATTTGTAATTGGCCGACTCCAAGGTGTACATGCACTTTGGAGGCGGCGATGCGAAAGGCGAGTGCGATTGAACTGGACGATGCGCAGCGGGAGAAGTTGGTGAAGCTGG
>DATCFA010000326.1:0-2137 GCA_036509805.1 Casimicrobiaceae bacterium | reverse complement strand
ATGCCTGCGGAAAATTTCCCATCTGGCGCCTGGCGGAAGTGTCGTATTCCTCGGCGACGAGGCCGACATCGTTGCACAACGACAGCACGCGCGTGAACAGCGTGCGGGCATCGTCGTAGCGCTGCTGCATCACGTAGTTGTCGACCAGCCAGCAGGTGCAAGCCACGAACGCCCCTTCGCGCGGCGGTTTGCCTGCATTCTCGCCGCCGGTGTCGTAACGCATCACCAGTCCGTCGACCAGGTGGCGCCGCTCGATGGCGTCGAGCGTGCCGCGCACGCGGGGGTCGTCCGCAGGCAGGAAGCCCACCAGCGGAATGAGCAGCAGGCTCGCGTCGAGCGACGCGGAGCCGTACGACTGCACGAACGAATTCAGCGTCGTATCGAAGCCACGCTGGCAGACATCGTCGTGAATGCGGTCGCGCACGGCGCGCCAGCGGGCGAGCGGCGCATCGAGGCCGAATTCCTCGGCCGAGCGCACCGCGCGGTCGAACGCCACCCACGCCATCACCTTCGAATGCGTGTAGTGCTTGCGCGCGGCACGCGATTCCCAGATGCCGTTGTCGGGCTCCTCCCAGATGCGCTCGAGATTCGCGATCAATGCGCATTCGAGCGCCCAGCTCGTCGGGTCGGCCGCAAGGCCCGCGCGTCGGGCGACATGGAATGCGTCGAGCACCTCGCCAAACACATCGAGCTGCAACTGGCCGGCGGCCCCGTTGCCGATGCGCACCGGTAACGCACCTTCGTAGCCGGCAAGCCATGGAACTTCGTATTCCTCGAGCCTGCGCTCGCCCGCGACGCCATACATGATCCGCAGCTTGTCGGGACTGCCGGCAACCGCGCGCAGCAGCCAGTCGCGCCACGCCTTCGCCTCGTCGAGGAAACCGGAGCCGATCAACGCCAGCAGCGTGAACGTCGCGTCGCGCAACCAGCAGAACCGGTAATCCCAGTTGCGCGAGCCTTGCGGCTGCTCCGGCAGCGACGTCGTGCCCGCCGCGACAATGCCGCCCGTTTCCCAATGCGACAACGCCTTCAGCGTCAACGCCGAGCGCAGCGCAATGGACGTCCATTCGCCCGCCGGCTTGAACGATGCGACCCAGCCGGTCCAGAATTTCTCGACCTGTGCGAGCGCATCGGGCGCGCCGAGCGACGCGGGTGCCTTGCGGAACGACAACGACCAGGACAGTGTGAATGTCACCTCTTCTCCGGCTGCCAGGTCAAACTCGCCGACGGTGCGCATGTCCTCGCCGCGCAACGCGACGTTGGTGTCCAGCAGCAGGCAATCCGGTCCGGCAATGAAGCGCAGGCGTCCCTCGTCGTCGCGCGACACCCATGGAATCGTCGCGCCGTAATCGAAGCGAACCACGAGCTCGGTGTGCATCGCCACGTTGCCGCGCGTGCATCGGACGACACGCACGAGATCGGAGACCCCGTCGCGGCGCGACATGAAGTCGGCGAGGCACGCACTACCGCTCGCCGTCTCGAACGTTGTTTCGAGGATCAGCGTGTCGCCGCGGTAGCGGCGCGTCGACGTGGCGCCAGCGTCACGCGGCGCGACCAGCCAGCGCCCGTTGCCGGCATCTCCCAGCAGCGCGGCGAAACACGCGGCGCTGTCGAAGCGCGGCAATCCGAGCCAGTCGATGGACCCGTCGCGTCCGACGAGTGCCATGGTCTCGCAATTGCCGATAACGGCGTAGTCCTCGATATGTGCCATCGCAACCAGCGTTCCGGCGCACCACGGGTGTTGCAGGTGATGGCGCCAAGTGTCAGGATCCGGTCGACATGATCGCATGCTCGCGTGTACCCGTCGCGTGCCTGGCGGCCGGCTGGACCGGCATGGCCCAGGTTACGGCCGGCGCGTGAACCCTCGCCGGGTGCGAGCCGGCGGCGTTGTGGGGCCAGCGCCTTTCGCAGGCGCCGCGATTCATCTTTGGAGTGCAAATGACTGCTGCCACAACGAATAAGACCTATCCGGTAATCGTCATCGTGCTGGTGCTCGTCATTGCGGCGATGGTCTACAAATTCATCGTTTCCGGATCCACGGAAAAAGCCGCGGATGGACGCGTGTCGGTCGTCCTGGCGCCGGGCGAGCGGGCGCTCGTACTGCGCGAAATGCGCGATTTCGTTGCCGGCATTCAAC
>DATCFA010000325.1:0-2115 GCA_036509805.1 Casimicrobiaceae bacterium | reverse complement strand
TTCGACATCCTGCGCGACGCGCAGCAGCCGTCGCGCGTGTCGTTCTACGAGGTCTACGACGACGAGCCGGCATTCGCCGCGCACCTCCAGACCTCACATTACAAGCGCTTTGCCGAAGCCTCGCCGCCAATGGTCACCGCGAAGGCGGTGACGCGCCTCATCGCCGACGTCGGAGGCGCCCGGTGATCGGCGACCAGGAATTGCTGCTGCGGCTGGTCATCGCCGCGCTGCTGGGCAGCATCATCGGCATCGAGCGCGAGCGGCTCGCCTGGGTGGCCGGGTTGCGTACGCACATGCTGGTCAGCGTGGGCTCGGCGCTGATGATGATCGTCTCGGCGTACGGTTTTTCGGATGTCATCGGACAGAATCACGTGGTGCTCGATCCGTCGCGGATCGCAGCACAGGTGGTGAGCGGCATCGGCTTCCTCGGTGCCGGCACGATCCTGCTGCGGCAGGACACGATCCGCGGACTGACGACGGCCGCGAGCCTGTGGACGGTGGCGGGCATCGGCCTCGCCGTCGGCGGCGGCATGTATGTCGCGGCCATCGGCAGCACGGTGCTGATCTTCCTGATCCTCGCCGGGATCAAGCCGCTGGAGCGCCGCTTCTGGACGCATTCGCGGCAGGCGCACATGGTGTCGGTGATGTTCGACCGCAACGTCACCGGCGTCGTGGAAACGGTCGAGGCCGCGCTGCGCGAAATGCCGCTGACCGTGCAGTCGCTGACGCTGCTTCCGGGACAGCACGACGACGAGCAGGAAACGCAGGTGCTGCTGACACGCATTCCGCAATCGGAGTTGGTCGCCGTTACACAGCGCGTCGCCGCAATTCCCGGCGTGCGCAAGGTGATGCTCGGCGAGCGCTGAGTTGCGCGCACCCTCACCCTGCCCTCTCCCGCAAGCGGGAGAGGGTGCGTTGGCTCAGGTGCGCACCGACGGCCACAGCTTGTCGATCGTGATCGGCAGGTCGCGCACGCGCACACCGGTCGCGTGCCACACCGCGTTGCATATGGCCGCGGCGGCGCCGGTAATGCCGATCTCGCCGATGCCGCGGATGCCGAGCGGATTGAAGTTGGTGTCGGGTGCGTCGATGAACGTCACGTCCATCTCGCCGATGTCCGCGTTCACCGGAACGTGATATTCGGCAAGGCTCGCGTTGGCGAAGTGGCCGGTGTTCTGGTCGAGCAGCGATTCCTCGGTCATCGCGAGGCCCACGCTCCACACGATACCGCCGCGCAACTGCGACAACGCCGTCTTCGCGTTGAGCCGCGTGCCCACGTCGTAGGTGCCGACAATGCGCGGAATGCGCACGACGTGCAGCCAGGGGTCCACATGCACCTCGGCGAATACCGCACCGAACGAATGCAACGAAAAGCGCTGTTTCTCGTCACCGGGCTTCGATTCAGCGGCGGCGTCGAGCGGCGCGCTGCGCCGTCCGGCGAACGCCGCGATGCTCTCGCGGCGCGCGGTGTTGGCGCGCACGACGATCATTCCGTCGTCGATGTCCAGCGTGTCCACCGTGGACGCGCGCAACGGCGATTGCGCGTCGCGGATGACTTCCGTGAGAATTTTCGCGCGCAATGCCTCGCACGCGGCGCGCACCGCCGGGCCGACACTCGCCGCACTGGTCGAACCGCCGGAAACCGGTGCGCGCGGCAACGCGGTGTCGCCCAGCAGGAAGCGCACGGCGCGCGGCGGCACGCCCAGCGCTTCCGCCGCGACCTGCGTCATCACCGTGTACGTGCCAGTGCCGAGCTCCTGCGAGCCCGATGCGACGACGAACGTGCCATCCTGCAGCAGTCGCGCGCTGGCCTGCGCGGGCGAGCGATTCGCCGGATACGTCGCCGTGGCCATCCCGTAGCCGACCCACACGCCGCCGTCGCCACGCATCGAACCGGGCGTACGCGTGCGTCGCGACCAGCCAAAGCGCGCCGCCCCCTGCTCGTAGCATTCGCGCAGGTGCTTGCTCGACCACGGCTTGTGTTCCTGCGGGTCCTCGTTGGCGTAATTGCGCAGGCGCAGTGCCAGCGGATCGGCATCGAGCGCGTAGGCGAGCTCGTCGAGCGCGACTTCGAGCGCGAACGTGCCTGTCGCCTCGCCGGGTGCGCGCTGGAAC
>DATCFA010000324.1:0-7138 GCA_036509805.1 Casimicrobiaceae bacterium | reverse complement strand
AGTGCCAGGCTCGCTGCCGCCTGCTGGCGCGACGCGATCGCCTGCGTCAACTGCTGGTCGATTTCCGGCGTCTCGATCTCGGCCAGCAACTCGCCCTTGGTCACGCGGCTGCCGATATCCTTGTACCAGTGGCGCAGGTAGCCGCTCGCGCGCGCCGAAATGGGCGACTCGACGTAGCCTCGCAGCGACCCTGGCAGCGACAGTGTCGGGCCGGTAGCGAGCAGTTTCGGCGCCGCAACTTTCACATAGAGCGTGGCCGCTTCCACCGTTCCGGCATCCAGCACGCGCGCGTTGGACATCCTGCTGATCACCGTGCGCCCGGCGCCGATGGCGAGTCCGACGATGACGATGACAACGAGTATCTTCGCGCGCCGCACGACGTGTGCGCGTTGTTGCGGTGTTGCCGGATTGTCGCTGCCGGTGACGGCGGCAGCAGGCGCTGCTGGGTGTGCTTCGGACATCGCTTCTAGCTCTCCTGGGGCGTAGCCGCGGGCGCGACATGCATCGCGACCGCGCGCCTGCGTTTGCGCTCGGCGTGGCGCTCATGCACACCGGCGAAGACCACCGGCACGAAAAACAACGTGGACACCGTGGCGAACAGCAGGCCGCCGATGACGGCGCGGCCCAGCGGCGCATTCTGCTCGGCGCCCTCGCCCAGTCCCAGCGCCATCGGGATCATGCCGATGATCATCGCCAGTGCCGTCATCAGCACCGGGCGAATGCGCGTGGCGCCGCCTTCGAGCGCCGCCTGCAACGGTCCGGCGCCCTCTTCCTGACGCTGGCGTGCGAACGATACCAGCAGGATGCTGTTGGCGGTGGCCACGCCCATCGTCATGATGGCGCCGGTCAGCGCCGGCACCGACAGCGTCGTGCCGGTGATGAACAGCATCCATGCAATCCCCGCCAGCGCCGCGGGCAGCGCGGCGACGATGACCAGCGCGTCCATCCACGACTGGAAATTGACCACGATCAGCAGGTAGACCAGCACGATGGCCATCGCGAGTCCGACGCCCAGGCCGATGAACGACGATTGCATCGTCTGCACCTGCCCGCGCATTACGATATCGCTGCCGCGCGGCAGCCGCGGGCGCATGTCATCGACGAGCTTTTCCACCTGGTTTGCGACGCTCGCGAGATCGGTGCCCTGCACGCTGACATACAGATCCACGGCCGGCATGATGTTGTAGCGCGAGAACACGGCGAGTTGCGTGGCGGGTTTCGCCTCGACGAGGTTGCCGAGCAGCTGCGTGGTGTCGGCGCCGCCGGCGGCGTCGCCACTGCCGCCACTGCCACCACTGCCGCCGCTGCGCGCAACCGGCAGGTTGAGCAGCGCATCGAGCGAATCGACGCGGTATTGCGGTGTCTGCACGGTGACGTTGTAGACGATGCCATTGCGCGGGTTGAGCCAGAACGCGGGCGCCGTCTGCGAGCTTCCCGACAGCGACAGCAGCACGTTCTGGCCGACGTTGAACGCCGAGAGCCCGAGCTGCTGCAGACGCGTGCGGTCCATCTGCAGGTCGAGCGTCGGCGCATCCATGCGCTGGTGCACGTGCGTATCGACGGCGCCGGGAATCTTGCGGATCGATTTTGCGAGCTCGGCGGCCAGCACCGCGTTCTGCTTCAGGTCGTTGCCGCTGAACTGCACGTCGATCGCCGCGGGCAAGCCGAAGTTGAGGATCTGCGTGATGATGTCCGCCGGCTGGAAGAAGAACTCGACGCCCGGAAAGCGCTTCGGCAGTTCGGCGCGCAGCTTGGTGACGAACGTTTCGGTGCGCCGATGGCCCTCGCGCAGCGACAGCAGGAATTCGCCGTCGAACGTGCCGATCGTGCCGGCATTGCTGTAGGAAAGGTTGATCCCGCTGTTGGGGACGCCCAAGTTGTCGAGGATCGTCTCGAGCTGGTCCGGCGGCACGATTTCGCGGATCGCCACCTCGACCTGGTCGGCCAAGCGTGCAGTTTCCTCGATCCGCGTGCCGGTGGGTGCGCGCATGTGCAGGCGGATCTGGCCCGCGTCGACGCTGGGGAAGAAGTCGCGTCCGAGCACCGCGTACAGCAGGCACGACAACACGCAGAAGCCGAGGAACAGCACGGCGAAGCGCATCCGCTGCTCGAGTACCGCCGAAAGCGCGAGCGTGTACGCGCCGCGCACACGCTCGAACTGCTGGTCGAAGCGGCGCGACACGCGGTGCAACAGGCTGCGCCGCTCGGCGTCGTGCGGCGGCGCGCGCGACATCAGCAGCATCACCAGCGTCGGCACCAGCGTCCGCGACAGGATGTACGAAGCGACCATCGCGAACACCACTGCTTCGGCCAACGGCACGAACAGGTAGCGTGCGACCCCCGACAGGAAGAACATCGGCACGAACACGATGCAGATGCACAGCGTCGACACGAATGCCGCCACGCCGATTTCGCCGGCGCCCACGAGGATCGCCGGGTTGAGCGGCGTCCCCATGTGCAGGTGGCGCTCGATGTTTTCGATGGTGATGATCGCCTGGTCGACGAGGATCCCCACCGACAGCGCAAGGCCGCCCAGCGTCATCAGGTTGAGCGTCTCGCCGAGCGCCTTGAGTGCCAGGATCGACGCCAGGATCGACAGCGGGATCGTCAATGCGATGATCAGCGTCGTGCGCCAGTTGCCGAGGAACAGCAGCACCATCAGCGCGGTCAGTGCTGCGGCCAGCAGCGCTTCGCTGGCAACCCCGCGGATCGCGGCCTTGACGAATACCGACTGGTCGAACAACGGTGTGATCTTGATGTCGGAGGACACCGTCTGCGACACGTGGGGCAGCAGCGCCTTCAGGCTGGACACGATGTCGAGCGTCGATGCGCCGCCGTTTTTCAGCACCGACAGCAGCACGCCGCGCACGCCGTCCTGGCGCACGATGTTCGTCTGCGGCGAATAGCCGTCGTGCACGAACGCGACGTCGCGCAGGTACGTGGTGACCCCGTTGACGGTGCGCACGGGAATGTCGTTGAGCCCGTTGAGCGCGTCCGGCGACCCGTTCATCTTGACCGTGTATTCGGTCGAACCGAACTTGACCGTGCCCGACGGCAGGATCAGGTTCTGCTGGTTGATCGCATTGACGACATCCGCGGGCGCGAGCCCGCGTGCCTGCAGCGCGTGGATGTCGAGGTCCACCGCCACCAGTCGATTCTTGCCCCCGTACGGATAGGGGACGGCGACGCCGGGGATCGTGATGAGCTGCGGACGCAGCACGTTGATCGCGGCATCGAACAACGACTGTTCGGGCTGCGTCGGGCTGGACAGGCCGAGCTGGATCACCGGGATGCTGGATGCCGAATACTTGATGATCAGCGGCGGCGTGATGCCGGGCGGCAACTGCCGCACCTGCGTCTGCTCCACGGCGACCACCTGTGCAATGGCCGTCTGGATGTTGGCGTTCGGCTGGAAGAATACCTTGATGACGGTGATGCCGGCGAGCGACTGCGACTCGATGTGCTCGATGTCGCTGACCGTCGTGGTCAATCCGCGCTCGTTGCCGGCGGCGATGCGCTCGCCCATTTCCTGCGCCGGTAGTCCGGTGTAGTTCCAGATGATGCTGATCACCGGGATGTTGATCTCGGGGAAGATGTCGATCCCCATGTTCAGCAATGCAAAGGGCGTCGCAAGGACGATGAGCATCGCCATCACGATGAAGGTGTACGGGCGCCGGAGTGCGATCTCGACCATCGACATGGATGCAATTTTATCCACAGGCTGCCCGGGCTTCGAGCTTATGTGTGTCGATATATGTCAGCGGACGCGAACAAAAGCGGTCGAAAGCGCCGTTTACCGCGCCCGGTGCAGGTCGCCCGCGTTTTGTGCACGGCATGCCGGGAGCGCGCCAACGGCAGCGGCACCTCGAAGGCGCTTGCGGGAGGACGCCCGCCACGCCGGAATGCGATCAGTAGCCGCCCATCCCCGACATCGGCGAGCGGTGCACGCGCAATTCCGGCTTGAGCTTCAGCGTCCACGCGACATCGACTGCGCTGCCGTGCGAAATATCCACGCGTCGGCGCGTCGACGCCTCGGTGACGTCGAGTTGCGGGTGCCACACGCGCACGTCATAGGCGCGCGGCGGCAGATCGGTGATGACGGCCTTGCCGTCCTTGCCGGTCTTGGCGAAATAGGGCGAATCGGAAACGTAGACGTAACCGACCATCCAATCGTGGATGTTGCAGCCGAGCACGACGACGCCGGGCTTGTCGAACACCACGGGCTGCGCAGGTACACCCGCGTACAACGGCAGCTCGAAGCGCTTCGCGGGCGAAAACGAGTACACGTGGTGGCGGACGTTGTCCTTGTTGGGGAACGTCACGGCCGTGCCCACGAGCACGGCCACGACCTTGGGCACGAACTCCTTGTCCACCTGGTCGACGACGCCGCCGCGCGGATGTTCGGGCAGGCGCACGACGCCGTCGGCGGGCATCGCGACAACCACGGCGTCGGCGACCGGTTGGCCGCGGATATCGACGACGCTCGCCGCGATGCGCGCCGTTTGCGCATGCGCGAGTGCAGGCGCCAGGACGAAAAGTGAAGCAAGCAGTACTTTACGCATGATGGATGCTTTCCTCAGTAACGATAAAGCCACGCGATGCCCGTCGCGCGGCTGCGGTAGGCGTATCCCTGCGCAACGCCCGTGTACGCGCCGGAAATAGACAGGTTGATCGAAGCGCGGTCGCCGAGCGCATAGCTCAGCGTCACGTCGGCATTGCGCGTCGTGCCGCGCAGCCGGTAGGCATAACGTTCATTGCCGAATGTCGGGTCCTCGGAAATGGCCGATGCGGCGCTCAGCAGCGGCGACCATTCCGACGCCGTCGATGCCACGTCGCCGCGGCGCAGTCCCGCATGGGCGCCGAGGGTGAAGGCGTCGCCGAACGCGACGCTGACGCCCGCGTACACGCCGCGCCCGCGCAAGTCGTAGACGTCGTCGGCAACGCCCGGGTAAGCGGTCGTGCCGTGGGACGACCAGCGCTGCTCGTAATACGCGCCGGCCTGTGCACTCACGCGCTCGCCGAAGCGTTTGCCGAACTCGACGCGCGAGGTCAATCGCGGGCCGCTGCGCAGGTCGACGTCGTAGCCGTGATATTCAGCGAGCGCCTCGGCGCGTACCCACGGCGCCTCGTAGCCCAGGCCGAACTTGCGGCGATACGCGGCGCCGGCGGATATCCAGCCGTTGTCGAGGCCGCGATAACGCTCGAACCGCTCGCCACCCGCGCCGAGTGACAGCGTGACGCCATCGGCGGACGTGGGTGCGAAGTACGCGCGCGCCGCGGCGAAACCCGCCATCGACGTGTCGGCCTGCGTCCCCTCGGAGGCCAACGAGCGACTCACGTTGCTGTCGTGGACGATGCTTGCGCCGGCATCGAAACCCACGTCGGCGCCGGCCGCACTGGCTGCGGTGGCTGCGCTCGCGGCGAACGCGGCCAGCGCCAATAGCAGGTGCTGCGCAAGGCATCCGCGAGCGCGGGTGTTGCAACCGTCGTTTCGGCACTGCGCACGCTTCATGGAATCGTCGACAACCTGGGCAGTTTCGCTGGCGGCAGGAATCTTGCTTTGATGAAAAACCATGTCCGCAAGATTCATACCCACCTTCGCTGACCACTGGCGCCCACGCACTCGGCATCACCCGTTGTGCGCGCTGGTATGGCGCAGCCAGGCGTGGATGCACCGATTGCCACTCGCCATCATGGCGCCGGCGCTGCTGTGCAGCACACGATGTGCGCGCCGGTTGCGCACGACAACCGCGCGGTGCCTGGCGCGCCGGCATCCGCGGCTGCCGCATCACGTCGCCTGCAGGCGTTAACCACCGGAACCCCGATGCGCGTCCCTTCCATTCCGTTGCGCAGCCTGCAGGCGCGCATCTTCGCGCTGTTCCTGCTGCTGGTGGTCGTCGTGCAGGTCGGTGGCTTCATGCTGATCAAGACGGCCGGCCTCACCGCCGCACACCGCTCGGTGGGTGCGGAAATCGCCGCCGGCGAGCGCGTGTTCGACCGTTTCCTGCGCCAGGACACCGAGCACCTCGTGCAGGGCGCGCGCCTGCTGACCGCCGACTACGCGTTCCGCGAAGCGGTCGCAACGCAGGACCGCGCGACGCTGGCGTCGGTGCTGGCGAACCATGGCAAGCGAATCGATGCGGCGCTGACGATGCTGGTCGGGCTCGACCAGCGCGTCATCGCCGACTCGGCCGGCAGCGAATCCGGACAGCGATTCGAATTCGCCGAGCTCCTCGACAAGGCCGAAGTGTCACAGCAGGCGCCCGCGATGGTGCTGGTGCGCGGCGATCTCTACCAGTTCGTCATCGTCCCGGTGCTGGCGCCGCTGCCGGTTGCGTGGCTCGCCGTCGGCTTCAAGGTCGACGACGCGCTCGCACAGGACCTGCACAATCTGACTCGGCTGCAGGTGTCTTTCCTCACGCAGAGCGACAGCGAGCCGTGGCGTGTGCAGGCGAGCACGCTGGAGGCGGCGGACCGCAGCAAGCTTTTGACCGACATGGCGTCCGGGCGGCTCGCGAGCAACGCTGGCGATGGCGAAGACAATGCGGGCACTGGCGACGATGCAGTAAGCCGTCTGGTGATTCTTTCCACGCGGGCGCACGAGCGTGTTGCCGCGGTGCTGCAGGAACCGCTCGCAGTCGCGCTCGAGCCGTTCTGGCAGTTGCAGCGCCAACTGACGCTGATCTCGCTGCTCGGCATCGTGGCGTCGATCATCGCCAGCGTCGGCATTGCGCGCGGTGTCGGCCGGCCGGTACGCGACCTGGCGGGCATCGCTCGCCGGATCGCGGCCGGCGACTATTCGGCATCGCCCAACGCACAGCGCAACGACGAGATCGGCGATCTCGCCGTCGCGTTTCGCGCGATGCAGGAGGGCATCGTCACCCGCGAATCGCGGATCACCGACCTCGCCTACCGAGACACGCTGACCGGGCTGCCCAACCGTGCGCGCTTCGTCGAGCGGCTGGACGAAGCGCTGGCAGTCGCCGCGCGCGAGCGCGCGCCGGCCGCGGTGCTGCTGATGGACCTCGACCACTTCAAGTACGTCAACGACACCCTCGGCCACCCCATCGGCGACCTGTTGCTGCGCGAGGTGGCCGCGCGGCTGTCGGCGGTGATACGGCGCTCCGACGAAATGGTT
>DATCFA010000323.1:0-22244 GCA_036509805.1 Casimicrobiaceae bacterium | reverse complement strand
CGCAAATACCTGTCAACGCGGCGGCCGTGAAATAGTCGCGCAGACCCTGCCGGTGGCGCGTAGCCACTGTGCGACGGACCCTGCAGCGGCTGCTCCGTCATGTTAGCTGCGTTGCCATGGCACCCCTGCGCTCGAACACTGATCTGAGATTGTCGTCTGGCATGATGATGCTCCGCGATTAGGTGAGCCGATCGTAGGCGTCGCGCGGGCGGATGTTTATAGGCGCTCCCCGCGCCGTGCTGCGGCGAATCGCCGACGCACGTGTCGGCGAATGGCGCTCAACGCGTCCATCCGCAACGTCCGCGAACCATTCGCGCGACCGATTTCATGTCAGTATTGCATCATCCTTGTGTTGCCCACGCCGCGGGAGACCGTTGTGACCATCCCGCCGAGCGCTTCTACGGACTCCCTGACGAACACGGCGATAGCAGACAACACCGATGACGACGACCGTACGCTTCCGGCAACCGGGATGCGCCGCGGCCTGACGAGCTACGGCGACGCCGCGTTCTCGCTGTTCCTGCGCAAGGCGTTCATCAAGGGCGCTGGCTACACCGACGATGCGCTCGAGCGACCGATCATCGGCATCGTCGACACCGCGAGCGCGTACAACCCGTGCCACGGCAACGCGCGCGCGCTGGTTGACGCGGTGAGCCGCGGCGTCATGCTGGCAGGCGCGCTGCCAATGCCGTTCCCGACGATCTCGCTGCACGAGAGCTTCGCGCATCCGACCAGCATGTACCTGCGCAACCTGATGTCGATGGACACCGAGGAGATGATCCGCGCGCAGCCGATGGACGCGGTCGTGCTGATCGGCGGCTGCGACAAGACGGTCCCTGCGCAGCTGATGGGCGCCGCGTCGGCCAACGTACCGGCGATCGTGCTCGTCACCGGCGCGATGCTGACCGGCTCGCATCGCGGCGAACGCGTCGGCGCGTGCACCGACTGCCGCCGGTACTGGGCGCGCTACCGCGCCGACGACATCGACGCCGATGAAATTGCCGCCGTCAACGAGGAACTCGTCGCCAGCGTGGGCACGTGCTCGGTGATGGGCACGGCGAGCACGATGGCGCTGTGCGCCGAGGCGCTGGGCATGATGCTGCCGGGCGGCGCGACGGCGCCGGCGGTAAGCGCGGATCGCATCCGCGTCGCCGAGGAGACCGGCGCCACCGCGGTGCGCCTGGCTGCATCGCGACTCGCGCCGCGCGACATCCTGACCGTCGAGGCGTTCGAGAACGCATTCCGCGTGTTGATGGCGATCGGCGGATCGACCAACGCGATCATCCACCTGACGGCGATCGCCGGGCGCGCGGGCATCGGCGTCGACCTGGATGCGCTCGACCGCATGGGTCGCGAAACCCCGGTGCTCGTCGACTTGAAGCCATCAGGGCGCCATTACATGGAGGACCTGCACAAGGCCGGCGGCCTGGCGACGCTGTTGCGCGAGCTCGCGCCGCAACTCAACCTCGACGCGCGCACGGTGAGCGGCCGTACGCTCGGCGAGGAACTGGACCGCGCAGCACCCGCATTCGCGCAGGACGTCGTGCGCGCGCGCGGCAACCCGATCCATCCGCAGGGTGGCATCGCGGTGCTGCGCGGCAACCTGGCGCCCGACCACGCGATCATCAAGCAGTCGGCGGCCGACCCCGCGCTGATGGAACACGAAGGCCGTGCAGTCGTGTTCGAGAACATCGACGACCTTGCGGCGCGCATCGACCGCGAGGACCTCGACGTCGACGAAGGCGATGTCCTCGTGCTGAAGAACATCGGCCCGCTCGGCGCGCCGGGGATGCCCGAGGCGGGTTACCTTCCGATTCCGCGCAAGCTCGCGCGCCTCGGCGTCAAGGACATGCTGCGCATTTCCGACGGTCGCATGAGCGGCACGGCGGCGGGAACCATCGTGCTGCACGTGTCCCCGGAGTCCGCGGCCGGCGGTACGCTGGCGTGGGTGCGCAACGGCGATCGCATCCGCCTGAGCGTGCGGGCGCGCACGCTGACCCTCTTGGTCACCGACGACGAGCTCGCGCGGCGCAAGGCCGCCAACCCGGTCGCGGCGCCGGTCGCACCGCGCGGCTACCACAAGCTGTTCCTGCAAAGCGTCACGCAGGCGGCCGCGGGCGTCGATTTCGATTTCCTGCGCGCCGAAGCCATCGTTGCGCAGACGCCACGCCAGCCGCATTCCGGCTGAACCGCGGGAACGCGCGCGATTTTGATGTCGACCGCGACTTTCGCTACTATGCGGCGAGCGCACCACGCATGATCGAGACCGACACCTTTTCCGCCGACTGCGAATCGCACCGCAGCTACCTGTTACGCGTGGCGCAGTTGCAGCTTCGCGATCGCGACGCCGCCGAGGATGCCGTCCAGGAGACGCTGCTCGCGGCGTTGACGGCGAAGGCCGGCTTCAGCGGCAAGTCGACGCTCAAGACGTGGCTAACGGGAATCCTCAAGCACAAGATCGTCGACACCATCCGCCGCCGCCAGCGCGAGCCGCTGTTGATGGCGTCGCTCGAGGAAGAGACCGACCTCGACGATTTCGACCCGCTGTTCAAGAGCAACGGCGCCTGGGATACGCCGCCCGCCGCCTGGGGCGACCCGGTGGCGGCGCTCGATCGGCGGCAATTCTTCGACATCATGGATTTCTGCCTCGAACGCCTGCCCGCCAACACCGGTCGCGTGTTCATGATGCGCGAGGTGATGGAGCTCGAATCCGACGAGATCTGTAAGGAATTGCGTATTACCGCGAATAACCTCTGGGTAATCCTTTATCGTGCCCGCGTGTCGCTGCGCCAATGTCTCGAGCAGAACTGGTTCGCGACAACGGGCGCCGCGCGCTGACGCCATGCGGACGCCGACATGAAGCAGCCGCACTGGATGGGACACATGCTGTCGTGCAAGCGCGCTTCGCGTCTCATTTCGCAGATGCAGGACGCCACGATCCCGGCATGGAAGCGCTGGTTGTTGCGCCTGCACCTGCGTGCCTGCGACGGCTGCACGCGCTTCCGGGCGCAACTCGCGTTCCTGCGCGAAGCGATGCAGCGCTACCGGTCATGACCGCTAGTGCAACCACCGACGCGCTGCGCGTCGAAGTCAATGGCTGCGAGCGCCGCTTCGCGGCCGGGGCGACGATCGCGGACATCGTCGTCGCGATGGGCGTGGCCGGCAAGCGCATCGCCGTCGAGCGCAACGGCGAAATCGTCCCCAGGAGCCGGCATGCAGAAACCGCTGTGGCCGACGGCGACCGCATCGAGATCGTCGGCGCCGTCGGCGGCGGATGATGCGCGGCGGAGTAAAATTCCGCCATGAACACTGCCGCTGATCGTCCCCTGGTCGCCGACCCGCTGGTCATTGCCGGGCGCGCCTATCGCTCGCGACTCCTGGTCGGCACGGGCAAGTACCGTGATTTCGCGCAAACGCGCGAAGCCATCGACGCGTCGGGAGCCGAAATCGTCACCGTCGCCATCCGCCGCACCAACATCGGCCAGGAGCCGGGTGTGCCGTCGCTGGTCGACGCGCTGCCGCCCGGTGAATTCACCTACCTGCCCAACAGCGCCGGCTGCTACACCGCCGACGACGCCGTGCGCACGCTGCGCCTCGGCCGCGAACTGCTCGACGGCCATTCGCTGTGCAAGCTCGAAGTGCTGGGCGACAAGGACACGCTGTTCCCCGATGTGCAGCAAACGCTGAAGGCCGCGCAAACGCTGGTTGCCGATGGTTTCGACGTGATGGTCTACACGTCCGACGACCCGATCGTCGCGCGCGAGCTCGAGGCGATCGGCTGCGTCGCGATCATGCCGCTCGCTTCATTGATCGGTTCGGGAATGGGCATTCTCAACCCGTGGAACCTGCGCCTCATCCTCGAGCACGCGAAGGTGCCGGTGTTCGTCGACGCTGGCGTGGGCACGGCATCCGATGCGGCGATTTCGATGGAACTCGGCTGCGCGGGCGTGCTGATGAACACCGCCATCGCCAAGGCCGGCGACCCGGTGCGCATGGCCAACGCGATGCGCCTCGCGGTCATCGCCGGGCGCGAAGCGTTCCTCGCCGGCCGGATGCCGCGCAAGCTGTACGCCGGCAGCCCGAGCTCGCCGACGTCCGGCCTGATCGGATGACCGCGCGACGCCTGCTCGCCGGCGCCGCACTTGCAGCGTGGCTGCTCGCATTCGATGCAGGGGCCGCGCCTCCCTCGCGCGAGGAAATCGCGCAATGGTGCAACGACGCCGAGGACACCACGCAGTGCAACCGCCTGATCGAAGCGCGGCAATTGAAGCGCCTGCCGGCACTCGCCCGCCGCGATGGAGCGGCGCTCAGGGTCACGCTGTTCCCGAATGGCGTGACAACGTTCACCGACACCGACGACATCCACGGTGGCACATCGTACAGCCTATGGGATTACCAGAGCGCGATCAACGCCGCCGTCATCGCCGTCACGCGCGACGACCGCACGACCTACACGCTGTTGCTGCGCGCGAGCGGCCGCAAGTTCGATCTGCCGGCCGAGCCCGCGCTGTCGCCGGATCGCCAGCACCTCGTCACCGCCGACTTTTGCGCACAGGATTGCAGCAACGAGGTAGCGCTTTGGAATCTGTCGCGCGACGGCGTCACGCGGCTCGCGTCATGGAAGCCTGCGCCGACGTGGTCGGACGTGGCGGTGGCGTGGGTGGACGCCGATACGTTGTCGATCGACTACACGGCGATGGGTGAAACGCAAGCCAGGTCACAGCAGCGCAAGCTCGGCGACCCGGTGTGGCGGCCGGCCGCCGTGCACTGACGCGCGACATGCCCGACTCGCCGTCCTCCGCCGCCACGGCCGCGCTGCACCGCCCGGTGCGCAGCTATGTGCGCCGCGCGGGCCGCCAGTCGCCGGCGCAGAAGCGCGCACTCGACGGCCTCGCGCCACGCTATTGCATCGATTATCAGCCGTCGCTCGTCGATTTTCCGGCGATCTTTGGGCGCGATGCACCGGTGGTGCTCGAGATCGGCTTCGGCATGGGTGAAACCACGGCTCGCATCGCCGCCGAGCATCCGCACATCGACTTCATCGCCGTCGACGTCCACGATCCGGGCGTCGGCAGCCTGCTGGCACGCATCGACGCCGCGGCGCTTCGCAACCTGCGAATCGTCCGCCACGACGCGGTCGACGTCGTCGCGCAGATGATCGCGCCGCAAACGCTGGGCGGTGTCCACGTCTACTTTCCCGATCCGTGGCCGAAGAAGCGCCACCACAAGCGACGCCTGCTGAAGCCCGCGTTCGTCCACGACCTCGCGCTGCGCCTCGTCCCCGGCGGCTACCTGCACGCGGCCACCGACTGGCAGCCGTACGCCGACGAAATCCTCGCGGCGTTTGCCGGCGAGCCACTGCTCGCGAATACCGCGGCGGGCTTCGCTTCGCGCCCCGCGTGGCGTCCGCAAACCAAGTTCGAAACGCGCGGCCTGGCACTCGGCCATGCGGTGTCCGACATCCTGTTCACGCGCGTCGCAAACTGACCGATGCCGCCGATCGCGGTGCTGCATCTCACGTCGGCCGAAGGCGGCGGCGCCGACCGCTATATCCGCGACCTCGCGGCGACGACGGCCGTCCGTTCGTGGATCTGGCACGCCGGCGCGGGCGTCGTCGAAGACGTCGGCGCGACACGCTATTACCGCGCACCAGCGGGCCCGATGCTCACGCGATGGCTCGCCGAGGCGGGGATCGGCCTCGTGCACCTGCACGGCGTCACGCGTGAATGCGGCGATGCGCTGGCGCGCATCCGCGATGCGCGTGCGCCACCGTACATCGTGACGCTGCACGACATCGGCTTCGTGGCGCCGCACGCGTTCGATGGCCGCCTGGATGGCGACCCGGCGGACCATGCGCGTGTTTCGCAGTTGTTCGCCGACGCCGCGGCGATCGTCGCGCCCTCCGCGTACATCGCGCGCCTCGCCGGCGAACATTTCGGTGAGCGCGCCGTGCAGGTGATCGCGCCGGGAATCGAGCGCCAGCCGGTGCCGGTGGCCACAGTTGAGGTCGACGACGACTTCACCGCGCATGCGGCGCGGATGCGCATCGGCGTTGCCGGCGCCATCGGGCCGCACAAGGGCAGCGCCGACATCGCCGCGATCGCGCACGCGATCGCGGCCCACGACGCCACGCTGGTGGTCATCGGCTACTCCGATACGCGCGTCGAGCGCGGCTGGGTGACCGAGGGCGAGTTGTACATGCACGGCGCCTATGAGGATCACGCGCTGCCGGCGCTGCTCGACGCGTATGGCGTGGACATCGTGCTCTTTGCGAACCGGCTGCCCGAAAGTTTCAGCTACACGCTTTCGGAGGCCTGGGCGGCGGGCCGTCCGGTGATCGTTCCCGATGACGGCGCGCTCGGCGAGCGCGTCGCGCAAAGCGGCGGCGGCTGGCGGCTGGGCGCCGGCTTCGACGCGCAGGCGGTCGCGCAACTGCTGGCGCACCTTGCAACCCCCGACGGCACGCGCGAGTGGGCGCGGGTAAAATCCGCGCTCGAGCAGGACGACCCGGTGCGTGTGCCGGCGCTTTCGACGATGACACGGGAATTCGACGCGTTGTACGCGCGAACTGCGCAGCCGGCTGCTGCCATGGGCGACGCTGCCGGCGCGCTGACACCGCTCCTTGCCGCCGACCTCAACGGAAGCGTATTCCGCCGCGAGCTGGTGCGCATCACCCGCGGACTCACCGATGCCCGCGCATGGAGCACCAAGCTCGAGCGCGACATCGCCGAGCTCAAGGTCGCCGTCGAAAAGCTCGGTGCGGACAATCGCCGGCTCGCCGACGTGCGTGATGCGTTCGACCGCCTGCCGGCCGTCGTCCGCAAGTACCTGCTCAAACGGGCCTTCCGTGACCGCCGTTGATGTAAGCGTCGTCACTTACCGGCCCGATCCCGACTTGCTGGAGCAGCTTTTCGCGAGCATCGCCGGGCAGTCGGCCGGCTTCAACATCCGCGTGCTGGTGCAGGACAACAGCGACGACGCCGACCATTGCGCGCAGGTCCGCGCGCTGCCGTCGCTGGCCGGTGGCGCGTTCACGCGCGTCGATGTCGCGCACTCCGGCGCCAATATCGGCTTCGGCCGCGGACACAACGCCAATGCGGCGCGCGGCAACGCGCCATGGCTGTGGATAATCAACCCGGATTGCATCGTCGAGCCCGGCGTTGTCGCCGAACTGCTCGCCGCCGCGGAACATGACGACGCGCGCGTGGCCGCATGGGAGCTTAGGCAAATCCCCTACGAGCACCCGAAAGCCTACGATCCGGTGACACTCGACACGCCCTGGGTCAGCGGCGCGGCGACGCTGTTTCGTCGCAGTGCATTCGATGCGGTGGACGGCTTCGATCCGCAGCTTTTCATGTACGGCGAGGACGTCGACCTGTCATGGCGGCTGCGCGCACGCGGCTTTCGCCTGCGCTATCTCGCGCGCCTTGCCGTCGTCCACCGCACGTATTTGACGGCCGCCGAAGTGAAGCCGCTGCAGGCGATCGGCGGCGTGCGCAGCAACCTGTGCCTGCGCGCGCGTTTCGGCGGCGGCGCATTGACGCTGCGCGGCCTTGCGCTCACGTGCGCGGAGATCCTCGCGCCGCAGGACTTCGCCGGCCGCCGGCAGGGAATGTTCCACGCGCTGTCCGATTTTTTCGGGCGATGGCGCTACTTCCATCGCACGCGTGTCGCGGCGACCGCCGATTTCACGCCGCACTTCTCCGGGTGGAACTACGAGCAACGCCGCGAGGGCGCATTCGTCGCATTCCGCTCGCTGCGCGAATCGCCGCGCGACGTGGCACCGCTGGTATCGGTGCTGATCCGCACCGTCGATCGCGGCGCGTGGCTCGCGCAGGCGCTGCAATCGGTCGCCAACCAGACGTGGCCTCGCATCGAGGTCATCGTCGTCGAGGACGGTCCGCCGCGCTCGGAGGCGATCGTCGAGCGTTTCCGCGACCGCCTGGCGATCGACTACATCGCCACCGGTGAGCACGTCGGACGCGCGCGCGCCGGCAACCTGGCGCTTTCGCGCGCACGCGGCGAGTGGCTCAACTTCCTCGACGACGACGACGTGTTCTTCGCCGATCATCTCGAAGTGCTCGTAGAGGCGGCGACGGCTGCCGGGGTCAAGGGCGCTTACGGAATCGCGTGGGAGACGCGCACCGAAGTCCGCGACCGCGCGAACGCCGCGTTCGACGAAGTGGCGCACGCAGCCGTGCATCGCCAGCCGTTCGACCGGCTGACGTTGTGGCACCACAACTTCCTCCCCATCCAGGCAGTGCTGTTCCACCGCAGCCTCTATGAGCGCCATGGCGGCTTTGCCGAGGACATGGACCAGCTCGAGGACTGGAACCTGTGGACGCGCTACACGCTCGACGATGATTTCCTGCTCGTCGAAAAGACAACGTCGAAGTACCGCGTGCCGGCCAGCGCGCGCGAGGCGGCGTCGCGCCAGGCGCTACTCGACCGCGCGTACGACGACGCACTCGCGCGCCAGCGAACAATGCGGATGTCGGCGTCGCCGCACGCGATCACCGCCATGGTGGACGACTATGTGCGCTCGCAATCGCTGCTGATGGTGAGTCGCAACGACGTGCGGCGCTTCGTCGGCGCGCGACCGCGGCTCGCGCGCCTCATCGCATGGCGCGGCCCGCTGATGCGGCGACTGCGGCGCTACGGCAACGCGAAATAGCGCGAGGAAAGCGCGCCGCCGGTCCGCCTCATCGGATGCCGGCGCGCATGAAAGACTGCACGAATTGCCGCTGGAACAGCAGGAACGCGATCAGCAGCGGTGCGGTGGACAAGAGCGTCGCTGCGGTGATGATCGACCAGTCGATCCCCTGGTCGGTGGCTGAAAACACCTGCAGGCCGACAGTGACCGGGCGCGCTTCGGGCGAGTTGGTGATGATCAGCGGCCACAGGAAGTTGTTCCAGTGGTAGCTGATACTGACCAGCGCGTAGGCGATGTACGTCGGACGTGCGAGCGGTACGTAGACCTTCCATAATGTCTGCAACGGCGTGCAGCCCTCGATGCGCGCCGCCTCGTCGAGCTCGCGCGGGATCGTCTTGAACGTCTGTCGCAAAAGGAAGATGCCGAACGCGCTCGCCATGTACGGCAGGCCGATGCCGAGGATCGTGTCCTTGAGTCCCAGCGCCGAGATCGTCCGGTAATTCTCGACGATCAGCACGTCCGGCATGATCATCAACTGCACGAGCACCAGCGCGAACAGCACGTTGCGTCCGGGGAATTCGAAGCGCGCGAACGCGTAGGCCGCGAAGGTCACCAGCACGAGCTGTGCTGCGAGCACCATCGTCACCAGCACGAACGTGTTGAGGAAATAGCGCGCGAACGGCGCGGCGTGCCACGCGTTGACGAAATTGACGAGTGTCCACGGCGCCGACAGCGAGAGGTGCGTCGAGAATTCCGATGGATGGAACGCCGACCAGAACGCATACAGCAGCGGCAAGATCCACAGGATCGCCAAAAGCCACGCGCCAAAGGTCTCGAGCGCGTGCGCGATTCCCTTGGGCGCACGCACCAGGGTCGCAGCGTTCGTCACTGGTAGTGCGTCCTGCGCTCGAGAAACGCGAACTGCGCCAGCGCCGCAAGGCCCAGCATCACCAGCAGCACCATCGTCAGCGCCGCCGCATACGACGAGTCCCAGAAGCGGAAGCCGATTTCGTAGATGTAGTAGAGCAGCAGCGACGTCGCGTTGTCGGGGCCGCCGCGCGTCATCACGACAATGTGGTCGACCAGCCGGAATGCGTTGATGACCGCGTTGACCAGCACGAACAGCGTCACCGGCATCAGCAGCGGAAACGTCACGCGGCGAAAAAAATACCAGCGCGACGCACCTTCGATCGCCGCCGCTTCGGCGAGGTTGGGCGACATCGACTGCAGCGCTGCGAGGTAGAAGATCATGAAGAAGCCGGCTTCCTTCCACACGGTCACCACCATCAGGCAGCCGAGCGCCGTGCTCTGGCTGCCGAGCCAGTTGTGGCTGGGGAAGCCCAGGCCCTTGCTGATCTGCTCGACGAGTCCGTATTCCGGCGTATAGAAGAACAGCCAGATGTTGGCGACAGCGATCATCGGCAGCACCGTCGGCGTGAAATAGGCGAGGCGCAGGAATCCCTTGCCGGCGATGCGGCCGTTGACCCACACCGCCATCAGCAGCGCGAGCGCGATCGACAACGGGATGGTGCCGGCCGCGTAGATCAGGTTGTTTTGCAGCGACTGCCAGAAGATCGGGTCTGCGACCAGATTGCGATAGTTGTCGAGGCCGACGAACACCGACGGATGCGCGCCCTTCGGCGTCGAATAGAAGCTGTGCCACAGGTTGGCGAGCGCCGGATAGTGCGTGAACATCACGAGCAGCGTCATCGCCGGCAGCAGCATCAGCCAGCCGTACATCCATTGGCGCGTGTGCGTCATCGTGGAGCCGCCGTCGCCCTCACCCCAACCCTCTCCCGCAAGCGGGAGAGGGGGCCTGTCGCGCGATGCGGGGGCAGCGCGCCGAAGCGATACAACCGCTTCGCCGGACGCGACCGGCCTATTTGTACGACCTCAGCAGCCGGTCGGACTCGCGCTGCGCGTCCTTCAACGCCTGCGTCGGCGTCTTCGTGCCCGTCAGCGCCGCCTGCAGGCCGTCGTTGAGCGCCTTGGTCACACGCTGGTTGTCGTGCGTCGACAATTCGGCCTTCGCATACGGCAACTGGTCGCGCGCCACCGCTGCCGCGGGAAATCCCGCGACGTAGCTCTTCATCACCGGCGTGTCCCACGCGTCGGGTCGCACGGCCACGTAGCCGGTGTCGATCCCCCACTGCGCGGCACGCTCGGGCGTGGTTACCCACTTGATGAACTTGAACGCCGCGTCGCGTTGTGCCGGTGTCGACTTCTTGAACATGTAGAAGTTGCCGCCGCCGGTCGGGCTGCCACGCTGCTTGTTCGACGGCAGCATCGCCACGCCGAAATCGAACTTGGCGTTGGCCTTGACGTTGGTCAAGTTGCCGGTGGTCGTCCACATCATCGCGACCTTGCGCTCGAAGAAGTCCTTCGGCGTCGTCCCCCATTCGACGATGCCCGGCGGATGCACCTTGTATTTTTTCACCAGGTCCACCCAATACTGCAGCGCGGCGATCACTTCGGGCTTGTCGTAATAGGTCTGCGTGCCCGCACTGTTCATCAGGTTGACACCGTTTTCGATCGTGAGGCCCTGGAACAGCCAATACGGAAAACCGGACGACGGGATCTGCACGCCCCACTGCGTGACGTTGCCAGACGCGTCGCGCTTGGTGAGCTTCTGCGCATACTGCACCTGCTGCTGCCACGTTTGCGGCGGCTGGTTGGGATCGAGGCCCGCCTCCTTGAACGCATCCTTGTTGTAGAACATCACCACCGTCGAACGCTGGAACGGGATGCCCCAGGTCTTGCCGCCGGTTTGGCTGTTCTCCATGAAGGCCGGATAGAACGACTTCAGCCACGCCTTGTCGTCCGCCGTCTTGATGAGCTCGTCGAACGGCACGATCGCGTCCTCGTCGATCAGCGTGAACATGTCGGTGGACAGCAGGATCGACATCACCGGAGGATCGCCGCTCTTGACCGCGGTGAGCGCCTTGGCGATCGACTCCTGGTAGCTGCCCGAATAGATCGGCTTCAGCTTGATGCCCGGATTGTCCTTTTCGAAGTCGGCCGCGTAGCCGTCGATGATCTTGGTGATCGGGCCGCCGACGGCCACCGGATAGAAAAACGACACCTCGACCGGTGATTGCGCGCAAGCGCCCGCCGCCACCGCGAGCGCGGCTGCGGCCAACACCCATGCAAACCAACGCTTGATGCTCTGCCTGATCATGCTCTGCCCCTCCTCGTTTGAATTCCTGTGTGCCGGCTGCCGCTCACGCGACCCTCGTTGCCGCGCGTTGCTGGTCGAATCCGGCGCGCGTGCCGGTCGCGTCGAACCACAACTGTGCTCCCGGCGCCCACGCGAGCCACGTCGCGTCCCCGCGCACCAATGCGCAGCGCCCCGCGGCGCGCGCATGCAGCAACTGTTCGCCGACGCGGCATGCGATAAGCGAGTCGGCGCCGAGGTACTCGACGTTCTCGACGGCCGCGCGCAACCCGCGCTCGAACACGATGCCGATGTGCTCGGGCCGCACGCCGAGCGTACCGCTCGCGCACTGCGCAGGCAATACGGCCGGGCCTTCGGTTCCGCGGATGACGGCGCCGCCGGCGCCCGCGGTGAGTGCGAGCAGGTTCATCGGCGGCGTACCGATGAAGCGTGCGACGAACACGTTGGCCGGCGCGTCGTACAGGTCGGCGGGCGTCGCGTTCTGCTCGATGCGCCCGCGGTTGAGCAGCACGACGCGGTCGGCCATCGACATCGCCTCGACCTGGTCATGTGTCACGTAGACCATCGTGATGCCCAGTCGCGACTGCAGCGCGCGGATTTCCTGGCGCATCTCGGCGCGCAACTGGGCATCGAGGTTCGACAGCGGCTCGTCCATCAGGCAAACGGGCGCCTGCGCGATGATCGCGCGGCCGAGCGCGACACGCTGCTGCTGGCCGCCGGAAAGCTGCGATGGCCTGCGCGCCAGGTAGGGTGCGAGCCCCAGCAGCGCCGCCACCTCGTCGAGACGCGCCTTGCGCTCTCCGGCCGGAACGCCGCGCACGTGCAGTCCGAAAAGGATGTTCTGCGCGACATCGAGGTGCGGGAACAGCGCGTACGACTGGAACACCATCGAGATGTTGCGCCGCGAAGGCGGCAATCGCGTGACGTCACGACCGGCGATGTCGATGCGCCCCGCGTCGGCGGTCTCCAGCCCGGCGAGGAGGCGCAGCGTCGTCGACTTGCCGCAGCCCGACGGGCCGAGCAGCACGTTGAGCGTGCCCGCATCGAACGCGAACGACACGTCGTCGACGGCGCGCACATCGCCGTCGGCCGTAGTCCAGTGCTTGGCGAGACCCTGTGCAGCGATTGCGGACACGCGCGCTTTCGTGCGTTGGACGACGAGGACCTGGCGCCGCACGCGAGCGGCGCCGCGGCGATCCGCGCGATGTTACCGCGAATCGCCGCGGCGCGAGAGAGCCGGGCGCTAGCCCGTCGGCGTTGCAAGCTCCGCGCCGAACAGCGCGACGAGCCCGTCGCCGGGATCGGCGACGCGCATCAGCGCTTCGCCGACGAGGAACGCGTTGACGCCACGGCCGCGCATCAATGCTACGTCCTTCGACGTGCCGATGCCGCTTTCGGTGACCACGATGCGGTCTGCCGGCACCATGGCAAGAAGGTCGAGCGTTGTCGACAGCGACACGTTGAACGTCTTCAGGTCGCGGTTGTTGATGCCGATCAGCGGCGTTGCGAGCCGCAGCGCACGTTGCAGCTCGCGCGCGTCGTGCACTTCGACCAGCACCGCCATCCCGTAGTCGGCCGCACGCGCCTCGAACGTGGCGAGCTGCGCGTCGTCGAGCGCGCCGACGATCAGCAGGATCGCATCGGCACCCAGCGCACGCGACTGCGCGACCTGGTAGTCGTCGACGATGAACTCCTTGCGCAGCACCGGCAGCGCGCAGGCGCCGCGCGCGGCGACGAGATAGGCGTCGGATCCCTGGAAATACTTGGCATCGGTCAAAACCGACAGGCATGCGGCGCCGGCACGCTCGTACGACGCGGCGATCGCCGCCGGCGCGAAGTCGTCGCGCAGCACGCCCTTGCTGGGTGATGCCTTCTTGATCTCGGCGATCACCGCCGCGCGATTCGCGCCGACGCGCGCGCGTATCGCAGCGGCGAAATCGCGCGGCGGCGGCGCCTCGCGCGCCGCCTGCTCGACGCCGGCGAGCGGACGCGCGATCTGCGCGGCGATCACCTCTTCCGCCTTGTCGGTGACGATCCGCGCGAGGATGTCGGCACGCACGTCGCTTTTCATGCGCGCGCACCGAGTTTCTGCGTGACGTCGACGAATGCCTGCAGCTTCTTCTTCGCGGCACCCGACGCGATCGCCGCGCGGGCGCGCTCGATTCCCTCGCCGATGGACGCCGCAAGGCCGACCGCGTACAGCGCGGCCCCTGCGTTCAGCGTGACGATCTCGCGCGGCGTTCCTTCCTTGTTCGACAGCGCCTCCAGCAGCATGTCCTTCGACTCCTGCGCGTCCTTCACCTTGAGGCCGCGGTTCGACTTCATCGACAGGCCAAAATCCTCGGGATGGATTTCGTATTCGCGGATCTCGCCGTCCTTGAGCTCGCCGACCATCGTCGCCGCCCCCAGCGAGATCTCGTCCATGCCGTCGCGCCCGTAGACGACCAGCGCACGCTGGCTGCCGAGGCGCTGCAGCACGCGCACGTGGATGCCGACGAGGTCGGGATGGAACACGCCGATCAACTGGTTGGGCGCACTGGCCGGGTTGGTCAGCGGCCCCAGGATGTTGAAGATCGTGCGCACGCCGAGCTCGCGGCGCACCGGCGCCGCGTGCTTCATCGCGCCGTGGTGGTTGGGTGCGAACATGAATCCGACGCCGGTTTCGGCGATCGACTGCGCGACCGCCTGCGGCGACAGCATGATGTTGGCACCAAGCGCCTCGAGCACGTCGGCGCTGCCGGATTTCGACGACACCGAGCGCCCGCCGTGTTTGGCGACGCGCGCGCCCGCACCCGCGGCGACGAACATCGACGCCGTCGAGATGTTGAACGTGTGCGACGCGTCGCCGCCGGTGCCGACGATGTCGAGCAGGTTGTCGCGGTCGGGCACGTCGACCTTGGTGGCGAACTCGCGCATCACCTGTGCTGCGGCGGCGATCTCGCCGACGGTCTCCTTCTTGACGCGCAAGCCCACCGTCAGCGCGGCGATCATCACCGGTGTGACCTCGCCGTTCATGATCTGGCGCATCACCGCCAGCATCTCGTCGTGGAAGATCTCGCGGTGCTCGATCGTGCGCTGCAGCGCCTCCTGTACGTTGATCGTCATCGGTGCAACCCTCGGTCAGTGCAGTGCCAGGAAATTCGCGAGCAGCGCCTTGCCGTGCTCGGTGAGCAACGCTTCCGGATGGAACTGCACGCCTTCGACCGCGTGCACCCGATGGCGGACGCCCATGATCTCGCCGTCGTCGGCGCTCGCCGTTACTTCGAGCTCATCGGGACAGCTCGCCGCGTCGATCGCCAGCGAATGGTAGCGCGTGGCGGCGAACGGCGTCGGCAGCCCCGCGAAGACGCCGCGTGCATCGTGGGCGACCGGCGACATCTTGCCGTGCATCACGTGCTTCGCGCGCACGATCCTCGCGCCGAACGCCTCGCCGATCGCCTGGTGGCCCAGGCACACGCCGAGGATCGGGATTTCGCCCGCGTAGCGGCGCACCAGCGCGACCGAGATCCCGGCCTCGGCAGGCGTGCAGGGCCCCGGCGACACGACGATGCGCGCGGGCGCAAGCGCCGCGATGGCCTCGACGCTGATCGCATCGTTGCGGAACACGCGCACGTCTTCGCCGAGCTCGCCGAAATACTGCACGAGGTTGTAGGTGAAGCTGTCGTAGTTGTCGATCATCAGCAGCATGTCCGCACCCCGCTTGCCGGCGCGCGCGCGTTCAACCCGCGCGCGCCCGGTGCCGTTATCGTTTCAGAACGACGATCAGCCACGACTGTCGAGCCCGTCCTGCACCATGTCCGCTGCGCGCATCAGCGCGCGCGCCTTGTTGAGCGTCTCCTGCCACTCGGCGTCGGCCACCGAGTCGTGGACGATGCCGCCGCCTGCCTGCACGAACAGCCTGCCGTCCTTGACGACGGCGGTGCGCAGCGCGATCGCCGTGTCCATGTCGTCCTGGAAGCTGATGTAGCCGACGGCGCCCGCGTAGACGCCGCGTGCCGTCGGCTCCAGCTCGTCGATGATTTCCATCGCGCGCACTTTCGGCGCACCACTCACCGTGCCGGCCGGAAACGTCGCGCGCAGCACGTCGACGCTGGTCATCCCCGGCGGCAATTCGCCTTCGACGTTCGATACGATGTGCATCACGTGCGAGTAGCGCTCGATGATCATCCGCTCGGTGACGCGCACGCTGCCGGTCGCCGCCACGCGGCCGACGTCGTTGCGCCCCAGGTCGACCAGCATCACGTGTTCGGCGATTTCCTTCGGATCGGCCAGCAATTCCTGCGCGAACGCCAGGTCGGCCTCGCGCGTCGCACCGCGCGGGCGCGTGCCGGCGATCGGGCGCAGCGTGATGTCGCGGCCCTCCTTGCGCACCAGGATTTCCGGCGACGCGCCGACGACGTGGAAATCGCCGAAGTCGTAATAGAACATGTACGGCGACGGATTGACCGAGCGCAGCGCGCGGTAGAGCGACAGCGGCGGCGATGCGAAGTCACGCTGCAGGCGCTGCGACACCACCACCTGCATCACGTCGCCGGCGGCGATGTACTGCTTCGCTTTCGCCACCGCATCCTTGAACGCGTGCTCGCCGAATTCGCTGTGCGCGACCGTCTTCGCAGCACCGGTCTCGAACGGAATCGTCACCGGTGCGCGCAGCTTACGGCGCAGCTCGTCCAGGCGCGCCGCGGCATCGTCGTAGGCGTTGCGCACACCCGGATCGGCGTAGACGATCAGCGAGATCTTGCCGGACAGGTTGTCGACGACGGCCAGTTCCTCCGTCAGCAGCAGCAGCATGTCGGGAATGTCGGCGAGCTCGGCGCTCGGCGCAGGCTTCGAGTGCGCGAGCCGCGGCTCGATGTGGCGCACGCAGTCGTAGCCGAAGTAGCCGGCCACGCCCCCGCAGAAACGTGGCAAATGCGGCACCACGGCGGCGTTGAAGCGCTTCAAGTAGCTGGCGACGAACGCCAGCGGGTCGCCCTGGTGACGCTCGACGTTGCCTTCGCGAGCCACCGTCACTTCGTTGCCGCGCGCGGTGATCCGCGTCGAGGCGGGCAGGCCGATGAACGAGTAGCGCCCGAAGCGCTCGCCGCCGACGACCGATTCGAGCAGGAATGAATCGCGCGCCGAGGCTTGCGCGCACGCGAGTTTCAGGTACAGCGACAGCGGCGTGTCCAAGTCGGCGAACGACTCGAGCACCAGCGGGATGCGATTGTGGCCGAGCGCTGCGAGCGACGCGAACTCTTGTTCGGTGAGCATTGCGACAACCTTCGATCGATTACTTCGTGGGGCGTCGCCTGCGATGCTGCGGCGCGCGACGCCGGTGCGCGGGGACTAGCTGCGGGAAAAGCCGCGCCAATCACCCGCGTGCCACCACCACGCTTGCGCGTTGCGGGTCACGGATTCGAAAGTGTCGGAAGTCGGGGACATTTGTGCACTCGCGCAGGCGTTGCGCTGCGCGAAATGCGAATATACCACCGGCCGGCCAGACGCCGTCAAGCTGCCGCAAGCGCGCGGCGCATCTGCGCGATCGTTGCCTTGTAGTCGTGCGCGCCGAAGATCGCGCTGCCGGCGACGAAGGTGTCGGCGCCCGCGGCAGCGGCGGCGGCGATGTTGTCGACCTTGATGCCGCCGTCGACCTCGAGCAGGATTTCGCGGCCGGTGCGCGCGCATGCCGCGTCAACGCGCTTGCGCGCATCGGCGAGCTTGGCGAGCGTGCCCGGAATGAACGACTGGCCGCCGAAGCCCGGGTTGACGCTCATCAGCAACACGAGGTCGAGCTTGTCGATCGTCCAGTCGAGCCAGTCGAGCGGCGTCGCGGGGTTCAACACCAGCCCCGGCCGGCAGCCGGATTCACGGATCAGCGCAATCGTGCGGTCGACGTGCTGCGTCGCTTCGGGGTGGAAGCTGATGAAGCCGGCGCCCGCTTGCGCGAAGTCGCTGACGATGCGATCGACCGGCGACACCATCAGGTGCACGTCGATCGGCACGCTGCAATACGGCTTGATCGCCGCGCAGACGAGCGGGCCCACCGTCAGGTTCGGAACGTAATGGTTGTCCATCACGTCGAAATGCAAGAGGTCGGCGCCGGCATCGACGACGGCGCGCACCTCGTCGCGCAGGCACGCGAAATCGGCCGACAGCAGCGAGGGAGCGATCCGATGGGTCGTCACGCGGTGACTATATAATGGCTTTGCGCAGAATGCGGTGAAAATCTCGATGTCCGCCGACAAGCATTACGAAATCGCGGTTGCAGCCGAGGTCGCGTACCTCGACGACCAGTCCGATCCCGACAAGGAGCAATACGTGTTCGCCTACACGGTGACGGTGACCAACACCGGCAACGTCGCGGCCAAGCTCGTCAGCCGCCACTGGATCATCACCGATGCCGACCAGCACGTGCAGGAGGTCAAGGGCCTTGGCGTCGTCGGCCAGCAGCCGGTGCTGAAACCCGGCGAAAGCTTCGAGTACACGTCCGGCGCCAGCATCCCCACGCAGGTCGGCACGATGCGCGGCGTCTACCAGATGGTGGCGGACGATGGGCACACGTTCGACGCCGACATCCCGCAGTTCACGCTGTCGGTGCCGCGCACGCTGCACTAACGCTCTTCGGCATCCCTGTCGCGTTCCTGTGAGTCCCGGCGCAGCGCGCGCGTCGTCCACCAGACGATTCCGAGCCCGATGACCAGCGCGACGAACGCCTCGATATAGAACCATTCCATGCGAACCTTTCATTGTGCGTCCGCGCTGTTGCTGGCGGCGGCACTGGCCGCCTGCACGACGGCGCCACCGATCATCGCGCCTGCACCGCACGCCCCGCGGCAACCCGCGATCGCGGCGTCGAGCCTGCCCGCCATCTATCAGCCGGCCTCGTTTGCCGACCTTCCCGGCTGGAACGACGACCGCGCCGATCTCGCGTGGCCGGCCTTCGAAGTGGGATGCCGGCGGCTCGTCACGCTGGCGAACGCGCTATCCGCGTGGCAACCAGTGTGCGCCATCGCCGCGGCGCTGACCGGCGTCGATGCCGCGCAAGCGCGCAGGTTCTTCGAGGAACATTTTAGCGTATGGAAGGTGACGGCCGCCGATGGCAACGACACGGGCCTCGTCACCGGCTATTACGAGCCGCTGCTGTCCGGTTCGCGCACACCGGGCGCGCAGTACGCGACGCCGCTGTACGCGCCGCCCGACGACCTGTTGCGCGTCGACCTCGCCTCGCTGTATCCGGAACTGGCGGGCAAGCGCGTGCGCGCGCGCGTCGACGGCCGCAGCGTCGTGCCGTACTGGACGCGCGCCGATATCGAGCATGGACGCGCGCCGCTGGCCGGCAAGGTGCTCGTCTATGTGGACAACGCCGTCGATGCCTTCTTCCTCGAGATCCAGGGATCGGGCCGCGTGCGCCTCGCCGACGGCAGCGTGATCCGCGTCAACTACGCCGACCAGAACGGGCAGCCGTTCCGCTCGGTGGCACGCGTGCTGATCGATCGCGGCGAACTGACGGCCGACGGCGCGTCGATGCAGGCGATTCGCGCGTGGGGCCGCGCGCATCCGGACAAGCTGCCCGCGCTGCTCGACGAGAATCCGAGCTACGTATTCTTCCGCGTCGTGCCGCCTGCGACGCCCGGCACGCTCGAAGCGATGATCGACGGGCCGATCGGCTCGCTCGGCGTGCCGCTCACGCGCGAACGCAGCATCGCCGTCGACGCACGCGCAGTGCCCCTAGGCGCGCCCGTCTATCTGGCGACGACGCGGCCGCTCTCCGACGAGCCGCTGCAGAGGCTCGTGATGGCGCAGGATACCGGCGGCGCGATCCGCGGCGCGGTACGCGCGGATTTCTTCTGGGGCTTCGGCGAAGACGCCGCGCGCGAGGCGGGGCGGATGAAGCAGCCGGCGCGCATGTGGCTTTTGTGGCCCATCGATGCGGGCGTGCCGCGCGTGCCGGCGCCGTAGGCAGGTTCGCTTGTGTACACGCTGGCTTGCCGCACGCCGCCGCGAGGTGCACCATCAGCGGTCCAACCCGGCAAGGAGTTCCAAAAATGACCGTTGCCCGCATCACCGAGATTTCGAGCATCAGCACCAAGAGCTTCGACGACGCCATCACGAAGGGCGTCGCGCGCGCACACAAGACGCTGAAGAACGTCCAGGGCGCGTGGGTGAAGGATCACAAGGTCGAGTGCAACGAAGGCAAGATCACCGGCTACAAGGTGATCCTCAAAGTGACGTTCGTCCTCCAGGACTAGCGTTTCGCGAAGCCGCGGAGGACGGCGCGCGTGCGCCACTCGCCGCGCACGCGCGGCTCACGCCAGCACGCCCTCGGCCTGCTGGTCGGCGTGGTAGGACGAGCGCACCAGCGCGCCCACCGCCGCATGCCGGAAGCCCATGGCGAGCGCCTCGCGCTCGAACATCGCGAACGTGTCCGGATGCACGTAGCGCGCAACCGGAATGTGATCACGCGTGGGCTGCAGGTACTGGCCGATCGTCAGCATGTCGATGGAATGCGCGCGCATGTCGCGCATCACCGCGAGGATTTCGTCGTCGGTTTCGCCGAGGCCCACCATCAGCCCGGACTTCGTCGGCACGTCGGGAAAGCGGCGCTTGAATTGCTGCAGCAGCGCGAGCGAGTTCGCGTAGTCGGAGCCGGGGCGCGCCTGCTTGTAGAGGCGCGGCACCGTTTCCAGGTTGTGGTTCATCACGTCCGGCGGCGCCTGCGTGAGGATTGCCAGCGCGCGCTCGAGCCGCCCGCGGAAATCCGGCACCAGCACTTCGATCTGCGTGGCGGGCGAAAGCTCGCGCACCGCGCGTATGCAGTCGACGAAATGCGCAGCACCCCCGTCGCGCAGGTCGTCGCGGTCGACGCTGGTGACGACGACATAGCGCAGCCTGAGCGCCGCGATCGTCTGCGCGAGGTGAAGCGGCTCGTCGGCGTCGAGCGGCAACGGCCGGCCGTGACCGACATCGCAGAACGGGCAGCGCCGCGTGCAGATATCACCCATGATCATGAACGTCGCCGTGCCCTTGCTGAAGCATTCGCCGATGTTCGGACACGACGCTTCCTCGCACACCGTGTGCAGGTTGTGCTCGCGCAGGATCTTCTTCATCTCGTAAAAACGTGGCGACGACGGCGCACGCACGCGGATCCAGTCGGGCTTGCGCAGCGGCTCGGCGGCGACGAGCTTGATCGCGTATTGGGCAAATACGCGTGCTGTCTTGGCGCCGCCCTTGTGCTTGACGCCGGCGGCGTTGGACGGCGGCGGCGCGATGTCGGTCACGTTGCCGCCGTGAGCGTGCGCGCGAGCGACGATGCGAGCGCGCGGCCGGCGTCGGCGACGCCGATGTGCACGCCGAGATCGGCGAGCTGCGTCACCGCGAGCCCCGCAAAACCGCAGGGGTCGATGTCGTTGAAAGGCGCGAGATCCATGTCGATGTTGACGGCAACGCCGTGGTAACAGCAGCCGCGGCGGACCTTGAGGCCGAGCGCGGCGATCTTGGCGCCCTGCCCGTCGGCGCCATTCACGTAGACACCGGGCGCATCGGTGTCGCCGTAGGCGGCGACGTTCAATGATGCGAGCCATTTTATCACGCCGCCCTCGATGCGCCGCACCAGCTCGCGCACGCCGATGTGCTGGCGCCGCAGGTCGAACAGCAGATAGGCGACGAGCTGGCCGGGGCCGTGATAGGTGACCTGGCCGCCGCGGTCCACCTTCAACACGGGGATGGCGTTGTCGCGCAGCAAGTGCTCGCGGCGTCCGGCGAGGCCCAGCGTGTAGATAGGAGGATGTTCGGTGAGCCAGAGCTCGTCCTGCGTGTCGGTCGCGCGCGCGTCGGTGAACGCCTGCATCGCGCGCCAGGTCGCGACGTAATCGCTGCGGCCGAGCTCGCGCACGATGAAACCCGCTGTGGATACGACGAAACCCGCCGCGGATGCGCCGGTCATGGCTTGCGACGCGGCTTCGAACGCGAAGGGCCGACCGCGCCCGGCGCCGACCGCGGCGCCGGCACACGCGCGCGCTTCGCCGGCGTCGAAGGCGTCCAATCCGCCGCGGCGAACTCGAACATCTGTGCTGTGACGATGTGCGTGCGTTGCCAGACCACGCGCGCGCGGAACACCGACAGCATCCACGTCTGCTGCTCGACCGGCGACGCCTTCGCGAATGCCGCGGGCGTGAGCACCGCGCCGCAGCCGCCCTGCGCGGGGTCGCGCACCGACTGGTAGCGGATCATGCCAACTGCCGCTTCGCGTGCGGCCTTGGCGAGCGACTGGCATCCGGCGTAATGGCTTAAGTCGGTCCATACCGCCACGTCGCGGACCAAGGGCAGCTGCCTCAAGTCGATCGCCGTCGTGGCAACCCTGACCTTGAACACCGTCTGCGCGCGCTGCGGCATCGCGTCGAGCGCCGGCGAATCGCACAGGTGGCGCCAGCGCCA
>DATCFA010000322.1:0-5978 GCA_036509805.1 Casimicrobiaceae bacterium | reverse complement strand
CCTCGAGCCCCGCCACCATCCGCAGCAGCGTCGACTTGCCGCAGCCCGACGGACCCACGATGACGATGAACTCGCCGTCGACCACCTGCATCGTGATGCCGTGGATGACTTCCTGCGCGGCGTAGCTCTTCCTTACGTCGCGTATTTCGACCTTGGCCATGGATGTCCAGTGTGCCCGCTATTTTTCCGTCTCGACCAAGCCCTTGACGAACAGTCTCTGCATGCTCACCACAACCACCACCGGCGGCAGCATCGCCAGTACCGCCGTGGCCATCACCAGTTGCCATTCGGTGGCCTGGTCGCCGCCCGCCACCATCCGCTTGATGCCGATGACAACGGTGTACATGTTCTCATCCGTCGTGATCAGCAACGGCCACAGGTACTGGTTCCAGCCGTAGATGAACATGATGACGAACAGCGCCGCAATGCTGGTGCGCGACAGCGGCAGCATGATGTCGATGAAAAAGCGCATCGGTCCCGCGCCGTCGATGCGCGCCGCCTCGGCGAGCTCGTCGGGAATCGACAGGAAGAACTGGCGGAACAGGAACGTCGCCGTTGCCGATGCGATCAGTGGCAACGTGAGGCCGGCATAGGTGTTCAGCAGGCCCATGTCGGACACCACCTTGTACGTCGGAAAGATGCGCACTTCCACCGGCAGCATCAGCGTGACGAAGATCATCCAGAAGCAGGTGCGCCTGAATGGAAAGCGAAAGTAGACGATCGCGAATGCCGACAGCATCGAGATCGCGATCTTGCCGACAGCGATGCACATCGCCATCACCAGGCTGTTCCACATCATCCGGCCGACCGGGGCCCGCGAGCCCAGCGTGCTGCCGTGCGCGAGCACTTCCGAATAGTTGTGCAGGAGCTGCGTGCCGGGCGTCATCGGCATCGGCACTGTCGTCACCTGGTCGAAGGTCAGCGTCGACGCGACGAACGCCGTGTAGAGCGGCAGCGCGACGATCGCCACGCCGGCGATCAGGATCAGGTGGGTGGCAACGGACAGCAGCGGGCGGCGTTCGACCATCGCTTCAATACTCCACGCGCCGCTCGACATAGCGGAACTGGATCACGGTGAGGCTGATCACCACCCCCATCAGGATCACCGACTGCGCGGCCGAGCTGCCGAGGTCGAGCGCCTGCGTGCCGTCCTGGTAGACCTTGAACACCAGGATCGTCGTCGCCTGTACCGGGCCGCCGTTGGTCGACGCATCGACGATGGCGAACGTGTCGAAGAACGCATAGACGACGTTGACTACCATCAGGAAGAACGTCGTCGGCGAAAGCAGCGGGAAGATGATCGTCCAGAACCGCCGCGCCGGCCCCGCGCCATCGATGGCCGCCGCCTCGATCAGCGAGCGCGGGATCGACTGCAAACCAGCGAGAAAGAACAGGAAGTTGTAGCTGATCTGCTTCCACACCGCGGCGACGACGATCAGGATCAGCGCGTCGGTCGGGTCGAGCAGGTAATTCCACGAAATGCCCATCGCACGCAGCACCAGCGTCAGCACGCCGATCGTCGGATTGAGCAGGAATACGAACAGGATCGCCGCAACGGCGGTCGCCACCGCGTACGGCCACACCAGCAGCATCTTGTAGATCTGCGCGCCGCGCACCACGCGGTCGGCGAACGTCGCCAGCAGCAGCGCGATGGAAAGGCCGCACACCGTCACCAGCAGCGAAAACACCGCCGTCACGCGGAACGACGCGAGATAGCGCGGATCGTTGAACAGGTCGCGGAAGTTGTCGAACCAGACGAACTGCGTGTTGCCGCCGAACGCATTCTCGATCAACAGCGACTGGTACAGCGCCTGGCTCGCCGGCCAGAAGAAAAACACGAGCGTGATGATCATCTGCGGCGCGACGAGCGCAATCGGCAGCCACGACGTTTTCCAGACGACCCGCTTTTCCATTGCGTTGGGCGCTCGCGCGATTGCCCGCGCCGGAGCCTCGGCGCGGGTTCGTGCCCCGGGCAGCGCGCTGGCGCCGCCCGGGCCTATCACTTCGCTTTTCGCAGCAGGAGGCCTACTTGTTGGCCTTCTGGAAGCGCTCGAGCTGCACGTTGCCGCGCTTGACGGCCTCGTCCAGCGCCTGCTTGGCCGTCTTCTGGCCGCTCCAGACGCTTTCCAGCTCTTCGTCGGTGATGTTGCGGATCTGCACGAAATTGCCGAAGCGCACGCCCTTCGAATTGGCGGTCGGCGGCTTGTTCGTCAGTTCCTTGATCGCGATGTCGAAGCCCGGCTTCTCTTCGTAGAGACCCTTCTTCTTCGCGAGCTCGTACGCGGCCAGCGTGACCGGAACGTACCCGGTCGATGCGTGCCAGTCTTCCTGGATTTCCGGCGAGTCGAGGAACGTGAAGAACTTGGCGATGCCCTTGTAGACGCTCTTGTCCTTCTGCGTGAGCACCCACAGCGTCGCGCCGCCGATGATCGTGTTCTGCGGCGCGCCCTTGACGTCCGGGTAGTACGGCAGCGTCGCCACTTCCCATTCGAACTTCGCGTTCGCCTTGATGTTGGCGTACGAGCCGCTCGACGTGGTGATCATCGCGCACTCGCCGCTGGTGAACGCCGACAACGGCTCATCCTTGCGCCCCTTGTAGACGAACCAGCCCTTCTTCAGCCAGTCGCTCATGTTCTGGATGTGCCGTACCTGCACCGGGCCATTGAACTCGAGCCGCGTGCCGAGCCCGCCGAAGCCGTTCTGCAGCGTGGCGTAGGGAACGTTGTGCCACGCGCTGAAGCTCTCGAGCTGCACCCACGACTGCCAGCCGGTGGTGAATGCGCACGACGAGCCGGACGCCTTCAGCTTTTCCATCACCGTCGCCATCTCGGGCCACGTCTTGGGCGGATTGGCCGCATCGAGACCGGCCTTCTTGAACGCGTCCTTGTTGATGTAGAGCACCTGCGTCGAGCTGTTGAACGGCATCGACCACAGGTGCCCATGGGTATCGGCGTAGTAGCCGTAGACGGCGCCGAGGAAGTCCTTGGGGTCGAGCTTCTCGCCCGCTTCGGCCATCAGCTGGTACACCGGCTTGACGGCACCCTTGGCGGCCATCATCGTCGCCGTGCCCACCTCGAACACCTGCACGATCTGCGGCGGATTGCCGGCCCGGTAGGCGGCGATGGCCGCGGCCATCGATTCGTCGTACTGGCCCTTGTAGACCGGCACGACCTTGTAGTCGCTCTGCGAGGCGTTGAACTTGTCGGCGATCTGGTCGACCTTGGTATTGAGCGCGCCCGTCATCGAATGCCACCACTGGATCTCGGTGACGGCGCTGGCGGCCGTGGCGACGCCGGCAAGCGCCAATGCGGCCGCCAGTCGGACCAGCCTGTGAGTGCGATGAGTCATGTTTCCCCTCCTTCGGTGTAAGTGTGCAGAATGCCCGTTGCGGGTTGCGATTCTATTGCAATTGCGCGTCGCGGACGATAGCAACCTGCAATGGCGCACTTTTTGAGCGACGTTCGGGCGATTTGCGGCCGGGACCCGTTTGTCGCCAAGACTGACCCGGGGTGGCCGCCTCAGGTCGCGGCGGCGCCCAGGCCGAACGCCTGCGCCAGCAACCGGTACGAATGCTGGCGCGCGGCGGCATCGTACGTCCACGTGACGATCACCAGTTCGTCCAGTGCCAGACGCGCGGCCTCGGCGCGCAGCCGCTCGGCGACATGGTCGGCGGTGCCGGCGAACGCCTTGGCGCGCAGCGCGTCGATGCGCGCGCGGTCGTCCGCCGAGTAGTTCGCCGCGTCGGCGTCGGCATCCTCCGGCGACATCAGCGGCAGGCGGATGCCCTTCTCGAAACCGACGCGCCATTGCTCGCGCGTCTTCAACAGCCGGCGCGCCTCGGCATCGGTGTCGGCGGCGAGCGCCCACACGCATATCGTCGCCACCGGTGAAGGCCAGCGCTCGCTGGGACGGTAATTGCGCCGGTAGAGGTCGAGCGCTTCCTCGACGCCGCGGCCGTCGCTGAAGAAATACGCATACGCGTACGGCAGCCCGAAGTGTGCGGCGAGCTGTGCGCCGTAGTTGGAGCTGCCCAGTATCCACAGTTCCGGCGACGTGGGCCCCCGCGGATGCGCGACGATATCGCCGAACGGATGGTTATCGTCGAGCGGCGCGCCGGATACCCAATGCGACAGGTCGAGCACCTGCCGCGGAAACTGCTCGGCCCCGGCATCCTCCTGCGCATTGAGCGCGTAGGCGGTCTTGCGGTCCGAGCCCGGCGCGCGACCGACGCCGAGGTCGATGCGCCCGGGCGCGATGGCCTCCAGCACGCGGAACTGCTCGGCCACCTTGAGCGCCGAGTAGTGCGGCAGCATCACGCCGGCGCTGCCGACGCGAATGCTGCGCGTCGTCGCCGCGATGGCTGCCATCAGCACCTCCGGTGCCGTGCCGACGATGCTTCCGCTGTTGTGATGCTCGGACACCCAGTAACGGCGATAGCCGAGCGTGTCGCACAGGCGCGCGAGGTCGAGCGTCTCGCGGATGGCATCGGTTTCCGCGCGCCCCTTGGACGCGGTGGACTGGTCGAGCACGGATAGTTTCATGGTCAGCGATACCCCGCAGCTTGCAGTTCGAACAATTCGGCGTAACGCCCACCCGCCGCCAGCAACGCATCGTGCGTGCCGATGGCCTCCACTTCGCCGTCCGCCAGCACGACGATGCGATCGGCCATGCGCACGCTCGAAAAGCGGTGCGAGATCAGGATGGCGGTGCGGCCCTCGGACAACTCCTTGAAGCGCTGGAACACCTCGAATTCGGCACGCGCGTCGAGCGCCGCCGTCGGCTCGTCGAGGATCAGCAACTGCGCGTCGCGCATGTAGGCGCGGGCGATCGCGACCTTCTGCCATTCGCCGCCCGACAGGTCGATGCCGCCCTTGAAGCGCTTGCCGATCACCTGGTCGTAGCCGCCCGGCAGCCTGGCGATCATTTCGTCGGCGAGGCTGCGATGCGCGGCAGCGGCGATCCGCGCGTGGTCGTTGCGCGCGTCGATGCGGCCGACGGCGATGTTCTCGCCCGCGGTCAGGTGATAGCGGACGAAGTCCTGGAAGATGACACCGATGTTGCCGCGCAGCGCCGTGAGGTCGTAATCGCGCAGGTCATGGCCATCGAGCACGATGCGCCCCTCGTCGGGGTCGTACAGGCGCGCCAGCAGCTTGACCAGCGTCGTCTTGCCGGCGCCGTTCTCGCCGACCAGCGCCAGCACTTCGCCGGCGCGCAAGGTAAAGCTCAGGTGGCGCACCGCCCAGCGCTCGGCGCCCGGGTAGCGGAAGCCGACGTCGTCGAACGTGAAGCCGTCGCGGATGTGCAGCGGAAACGGCAGCGGATTCGACGGGGACGCGATTTCCGGCTCGATGTCGAAGAACGAGAACAGGTCGTCCAGGTACAGCGCCTGCCCGGCGACGCTGGAAAAGCCGATCAACAGGCCCTCGAGCAGCGTGCGCAACCGGCGGAAGGAGCCTGCGAGAAAGGTCAGGTCGCCGATCGTGAACTCGCCGTGCAGCGTGCGCAGGATGATGTACGCGTACGCGATGTAGTAGGCGATCGTGCCGACGGTGGTCAGCGCGCCGCCCCAGCTCGCGCGGTGCAGCGCGAGCTTGCGGTTGGCGTCGAAAAAACCCTGCGCGAGCGTGCGGTAGCGATCGATGAGAAACGCGTTGAGGCCGAAGATCTTGACCTCCTTCGCCGTCTCGACGCTGGCGCCCGTCAGGCGCACGTAGTCGAGCTCGCGGCGCTCGGGCGTGCGCAGGTAGTTGAGCGTGTAGCTGCGCGCGTTGAAATAGGCTTCGCCGACGAACGCAGGCACCAGCGCCACCGCGAGCAGCACGATGAGCCACGGCGCGTAGACGATCAGGCCGGCGCCGAAACTGACGATCGTCACCGCATCCTGCGCCTGGCCGAACAGCTGCTCCATCAGCGTCATTCGGCCCGCGGCCTGGCGGCGCGCGCGCTCGAGGCTGTCCTGCATGTCCGAATCCTCGAAG
>DATCFA010000321.1:0-2492 GCA_036509805.1 Casimicrobiaceae bacterium | reverse complement strand
GCATGCCGGACAGGTGGTCGTCGCCGAGATCATCGAGCAGCCGGGACCCGAGCGCGAGGCGATCGCACGCGTCAAGGAAGTGCTCGGCGGCGTCACCGATCCGGGAATGGAAATCGAGATTGCGCTGCGCAAGCATGCACTGCCATTCGAATTCTCGAAGGACGCCGAGCGCCAGGCTGCACGCCTGCCGGCGGACGTGCGCGCCGCCGACCGCAAGGGCCGCGAGGACCTGACCGCATTGCCGATCGTCACCATCGACGGCGAGACCGCCAGGGATTTCGACGACGCGGTCTGGTGCGAAAGAAAAGGCGCCGGTTACCGGTTGATCGTGGCGATTGCCGATGTCGCGCATTACGTCAGGGAAGGCGACGCGCTGGATCGCGACGCGCGCGAGCGCGGCACCTCCGTGTACTTCCCGCGGCGCGTGATCCCGATGCTGCCGGAGGCGCTGTCCAACGAGCTGTGCTCGCTGAAACCGCAGGTCGACCGCCTGTGCATGGCCTGCGAAATGATGGTGTCGGCAGATGGCGCGATCACCGGCTACCGCTTCTTCCAGGCGGTCATCCATTCGCACGCGCGGCTGACATACAACCAGGTCTGGGACTGGCTGGCAGCGCCTGCCGCGGCCACCACGCCCGAAGCGCGCAAGCTGCTGCCGCATCTGCAGAACCTCTACGCACTGTACAAGGTCTTCGCGAAGGCACGTGCACAGCGCGGTGCGATCGACTTCGACACCGTCGAGCTGGCGCTGGTGTTCGACACGCAGGGAAAGATCGAGAAGATCGTTCCCGCGCCGCGCAACGACGCGCACAAGCTGATCGAGGAATGCATGCTCGCCGCCAACGTCTGTGCGGCCGGATTCCTCGCCGGGCACAAGCAGCATGCGCTCTACCGTGTGCACGAGGGCCCGACGACTGACAAGCTCGCGCAGCTCAAGGCGTTCCTCGCGAGCTCGGCGCTGCAGCTCGACGGCGGCGACGCGCCCACGGCGATGGACTACGCGAACCTGATGAAGAAGATCGAAGGGCGTCCCGACCAGGCGCTGCTGCAGACGGTGATGCTGCGCTCGCTGCAGCAGGCACAATACCGGCCTGACAATGTCGGCCACTTCGGGCTCGCGTACGACGCGTACGCGCACTTCACGTCGCCGATACGCCGCTATCCCGACCTGCTGGTCCACCGCGCGATCAAGGCAGCGCTGGCAGGCAAGGTCTACACGCCCGCCGGTGCGACATGGGCCGAGCTCGGCATCCATTGCTCGCAAACCGAACGCCGCGCCGACGACGCGACGCGCGATGTCGAGGCGTGGCTCAAGTGCTTCTTCATGCAGGACCGCATCGGCGAAGTGTTCGCAGGCACCGTCAGCGGCGTGACGAGCTTCGGCCTGTTCGTCACGCTCGACGAGCTCAATGTCGACGGGCTAGTCCACGTCACCGAGCTCGGCCGCGATTATTTCCGCTACGACGCCGCGCGCCACGAAATCAAGGGCGAGCGCAGCGGCGTCGTGTACCGGCTCGCCGCACGTTTGTCGGTGCGTGTCGCGCGCGTCGACCTCGAGCAGTCGAAGATCGACTTCGTGCTCGCCGACGACGCCGACGGCGGCGCACGCGAAGCGCCCGCACCAGCCGGATCGCGCGCGGCGCGCGGGAGTGCAAGCGCCGCTGCGCCACAGGCGGTGGCGACATCTCGCCCACGCGTATCGCAGCCCTTGTCGCGCGACGACCTGCCGCCACGCGCGCCGGCCCCGGGCGCGAGGACACCCAAGCGCGGTAAGCCCAGGTAGGACACCTGCTTCGCCGCAATCGATGGACTTGGTCATCCAGGCGCCACATCTCGCGCCCGACGACATTGGCGCGCTTGCGGCACTGACGGGCGCCGACGGTGTCGAGCCGCTGGCGCGCGCCGCCAACGATGCGGTGCGCCTGCACGACGTCGAGTCCGACTCGGGCGTCGCCGAGGCCTGCGCGGCCGCCGGGTACGACGTTGCGCGCGTCGACGCCATGCAGACGCTCGCGCGGGTGCGCCTCGTCGCACTGGACATGGATTCGACGCTGATCACCATCGAGTGCGTCGACGAAATTGCCGATGCGCAGGGCATCAGGCCCCAGGTCGCGGCCATCACCGCGCAGTCGATGCGCGGCGAAATCGACTTTGCCGAAAGCCTGCGCCGCCGCGTCACACTGCTGGCCGGCGTGCCGGTCGATGCACTGGAAAAAATCTACAACGAGCGGCTGCGGCTGTCGCCCGGCGCGGACACGCTGCTCGCGGCGTTGCACGCGCAGCAAACGCGCACGCTGCTGTTGTCGGGCGGCTTCACTTTTTTCGCCGACCGGCTGCGCGAGCGCTTGCAACTGTCGGCGGCGCTGTCGAACACGCTCGAAGTCGTCGACGGGCGCCTTACCGGCAAGCTCGTCGGCGACATGATCGACGCCGAAGCGAAGGCGCGCGAATTGCGCAAATGGTCGGTCGATGCGCATGCCGGCGGCGGCGTG
>DATCFA010000320.1:0-4803 GCA_036509805.1 Casimicrobiaceae bacterium | reverse complement strand
ATGGCCAACGCCTCGTAGTGGTCGGCGCGGCGCAGGCCGGGTTCGACGACTCCGTACGCCTGCGTCAGCACAGCGGTGGCGCCGCTCATCGACATTTGTCGCGTACGCATTGCCGTGACGAGCACGTTGGCCAGCTCGACGAGAATCAGGCCTTCGCTATGCCAGTCGGCGTCGTGCGCGAGTAGCGCACGCGCACGGGCAGTCTGGTCACCGTCGACCAGCAGGTACACGAGAACGTTGCAGTCGACCGCGATCATGGGGGGTTGTGTCTAATCGCGCCCTTCGGCGATCGACGTCTCGATTTCATCGGTCGTGAGTGGGCCGCCCTTCAACTTGATGGGGGGCGGTAGCGTGGGCGCTAAACGCGGGACCGTGATCCCGGTTTCGATGAGCGAAATCGCTTCCTGCGTCACGGAACGACGGTTGCGTTCGGCCTGCTCCTTGAGACGCCGATGCAATGTTTCGGGCAGATTTTTGATGACGAGCGTGCTCATGAGGATGAGTATGGAGGGGGTAGACCTCATTTTAATATTTATTACCTTAACGATACCATAAAGCTAGCATAACGCTTCCTTTTATTTTAAAACGCGCGAACCCGACCATTGGCCGTGCGCTGAAGGATCGTTGCGAGCTTCGGCCGCTTGCCGCGCGCCGGTTTCGACGCGCGGCCGCCACGGCGTCACGCGCCTTTCAGGTGCCACGCTTTCGGCCGCGTGAACGTCTCGATGCCGTAGGTCGACAACGTGAGCCCGATCCCCGAGTTCTTGACACCCGACCACGGCAGTCGCGGCGACACGCGATCGCAGCAGTTCCAGTAGACGCTGCCTGCATGTACCTGGTCGAGAATCCTGCGCGCGCGCTTGCCGTTGGCCGCGTACACGCCGGCGGTGAGGCCGTACTCGGAATCGTTCATCAGCGACACCGCCTCGGCATCGTCCTGGACCTGCTGGATGCCGATCACCGGACCGAAGCTCTCGTCGCGCATCAGCGCCATCGAATGATCGACTTGCGTCAGCACCGTCGGCGCGAACCAGTTGCCGCGGCGCTTGATCACGTCGCCGCCGGTCTGCAACTTGGCACCCTTGCGCACGGCGTCGGTGACCTGGCGCTTGAGTATCGCCAACTGCGGCGCGCGCGTGATCGCACCGATGTACGTCTTTTCGTCGAGCGGATCACCGACCTTGAATCGCCTGACTTCGGCGACGAACGCGGCGACGAACGCGTCGTGGACCGCATGGTGCACATAGATGCGCTCGACCGCACAGCACGACTGGCCGGTGTTGTAGAACGCGCCATCGGCAATCGCCGCAGCGGCCGCCTTGACATCGACATCGTCGCACACATAGATCGGGTCCTTGCCGCCGAGCTCGAGCTGCACCTTGACCATCCGCTTGCTCGCTGCCGCGGCGATCTTCATCCCCGTGGCCAGCGAACCGGTGAAGAAGATGCCGTCCACCGGCTGGCGCAGCAGCGCGTAGCCGGTGGTGCCGTCGCCGAGCGTCGCGATGAACACATCGTCGGGAACGCCCGACGCATGCAGCATGTCGGCGATCGCCATTCCCGTCAGCGTGGCGAACTCGCTCGGCTTGTAGAGCACCGCGTTGCCCGCGACGAGTGCGGGAATGAACACGTTGCCGCCGACGAAATACGGGTAGTTCCACGCGGAAATGTTCGCGATGACGCCCAGCGGCTCGTGCGAAATGCGCTCCTCGAGCTTCTGCGCGACATCGGTGTGCACCGTCTGGTCGCGCAGCGTGCGCGCCGATTCGGCGAGAAAGAAGTCGATTCGCGCAAGCAGCCCGTTGATCTCGTTGCGCGACTGGCGGATCGGCTTGCCGACCTCCTGCGTCAGCGTGTGCGCAAGCGCGTCGATCCGCGTGACGAGCTGCTCGCGAAATGCGCGGATCGTGTCGAGGCGCTTTTTTTGCGGCAGCGCCGCCCATTTTGGCTGCGCGGCGCGCGCGAGCTCGTATTTGCGGCGCACGGCGGGGTGACCGTCGACGGTGACTTCGCCGAGAACGGCGGCGGTCGCGGGATTCTGGATCTTCATGGGATGTTCCGCTTCAAAGGGCGAATTCGGTGGCAGCGACGCGCGCATGGCGCAGGAAATCGTCGAGCAGCGGCGTGTCGTCGATGTACGAAGGGTCGCCCGGCGGATGGAACTCGGGATGCCACTGCACGGCGCGCACGAACGACGGTCCGGTCCAGCGGATGGCCTCGATCATCCGGTCCGGTTCCGACCACGCCTCGGCGACGAGATCGCGGCCCAGGTCGCGGACGGCCTGGTGGTGGATCGAGTTGGTCTTGACCAGCGTCTTGCCTGGATACAGCCGGCCGAGCGCCGAGCCTTCGACCAGCGATGTCGCATGCACGTTGGCCTCGTAGATCGACCAGTCGCGGTGATTGAGTGCATGCGGTACCTGTGCAGCAAGGTCCTGCCACAGTGTGCCGCCCATCGCGACGTTCACGAGCTGCAGTCCCCGGCAGATTCCGAGCACGGGTTTGCCACGCGCGACGAACGCATTGAGCAACGCGATTTCATAGTCGTCGCGGATACGGTCGCCGCTCCACGCGGGCATCATCGGCATTTCGCCGTAGCTTTGCGGACACACATCCGCGCCACCCATCAGCACCAGCGCATCCATCGCCTGCGCGTACGCCGCCACCGTCACGCGACTCGATTCGCGCCGCGTGCTGCCATCCGGCGACGGGATCATGAACGCGAGCACGTCGCGCTGCATCAGCCAGTGCGCGACATTCTGCTCGATGTACTGCAGCGTCATGCCCTTGAAAATGGGACGCGCGGCGTCGGCGTGGAAAAAGCTCGCGGAAATGCCCACCTTCAGCATCACAGCGCCACTTCGAACAGCGCGGCAAAATCGCGGGCAGTGCAGGGGCGCGGGTTGGTCTTGTGGCAAATGTCATCGACCGCGATTGCAACCAGCGCCGGAATGTCGGCGCGCGTGACGGCGCGCGCGGCTTTTAGGCCGGACAATGACGCCGGGATGCCGATCGTGCGCTTCAACTCGCGCAGCCACGCGATGAATGCCGCGGCGCGCGCCTCCGTCGACCCGGTGTCGGCGCCGGGCGCGCCGGCGACGTGCGCAAGCTCCGCCATCTTGCGGGTGGCGGCCGGCAGGTTGAACTGCATCACGTGGTCGATCATCACGCCGTTCGCCAAGCCGTGGTGCAGATCGGCGATCGTCGACAGCGCATGCGCGCACGAGTGCACGGCACCCAGGTCCTTCTGGAACGCGATGGCGCCCATCATCGAGCTCATCAGCATGTCGGCGCGCGCCGCGTGATCGTGGCCATGCGCAACGGCAGTGGCCAGCGAGCGCGCGCCGATGCGCACACCCTCGAGCGCAATACCATCGCACAGCGGGTGATACGCGGGCGACAGGTACGACTCGACGTTGTGCGTCAGCGCATCCATGCCGGTGGCGGCGGTGATGGCCGGCGGCAGGTCGAGCGTCAGGTCGGGGTCGGCGAACACGATGCGTGCCAGCAGTCGTTGCGAGAACAGGATCTTCTTGACGTGCGTCGCATCGTCGGATACTACCGCCGAGCGGCCGACTTCGGAACCCGTGCCCGCCGTCGTCGGCACGGCGATGAAGTAGGGCAGCTCGTGTTCGATCGGGCGCACGTGCGGATGGTCCCACGCGTACTCCAGCACGTCGCCGTCGTGCACCGCCATCACCAGTACCGCTTTCGCGATGTCCAGCGCGGCGCCGCCGCCCAATCCGACGATCGCATCGGCACGGTGCGCGCGCGCAGCCGCACCGCCGGCCATCGCCTGCGAGCCGGTCGGATTGCCGAATACGCCGTCGAACACGGCGACGTCGAGTCCGTCGTCGCGCAACGATGCGATGAATGTTTTCGCGACGGGTAATTGCGCGAGCGCGCGGTCAGTGACGACCAGCGGGCGCGCGAGACCGAGCGAATGGAGGTGGGGTGCGATTTCGCGCGAGGCGCCGCTGCCGAAGCGGATCGTCGTGGGAAAGCCGAACGTGTCGATGGACATCGGAAAATGGGACCGTGTGTTCAGATGATCTCGAAATAGCGCTTGCGTTCCCAATCGGTCACCGCGTCCTGCCACTTGCGCCATTCCCAGTCGCGCGTCGCCGCGAAGTGGTCGACGAACTCGTCGCCGAACCAGTCGCGTGCGAAATCGGATTTGGCGAAGAGCCGCGTGGTCTCGATCAGCGTGCGCGGTGCGCGCGCGGTCTTCTCGCCGCCGACGTTGGTGCCGGCGATCGGCGCCGTGGTGAGCTTAAGGTTCTGCTCGATGCCGGCGATGCCGGCGGCGATGCACGCGGCCAGCGCGAGATACGGATTGACGTCGGCGCCCGGGCAACGGGTTTCCAGCCGTGTCGACGCCGCACCGCCCGGAATCACGCGGAAGCTCGCCGTGCGGTTGTCGATGCCCCAGGTCGGCTTCACCGGCGCCCAGAAGCCATCGACCAGGCGTTTGTAGCTGTTGATCGTCGGCCACAGCATCGGCCCCAGCTCCAGCAGCCATTTGAGTTGCCCGGCGAGGTAGCTTTCGAACAGCTTGCTCATGCCGGCGCGCCCGGCGGTCTTCGCATTGGCGTCGTGGAAAACGTTGTGTTTGCCGTCGGACAGACTCTGGTGGCAGTGTCCCGAGCAGCCGGGATAGTCCTGGTGCCATTTGGCCATGAAGCTCGGCATGATCGCGTAGCGCGCGCCGATCTCCTTGGCGCCGGACTTGAACAGCACCGCGCGGTCGCCGGCCTCCATCGCCTCCGAATAGACGAGCGCCGCTTCGAACACGCCCGGGCC
>DATCFA010000319.1:0-2942 GCA_036509805.1 Casimicrobiaceae bacterium | reverse complement strand
AAGCACCTCCAGGACCCCGTCGACGCCTTTCAGAAGCACGCCGATGCGGAACAGGCGGTGAGTCCATTGCGCTTTGTTCAAGGTTTCTCCGCAAGCGCGCGTGTACACATAGGCGGGCATTTGACCGTGCCATAGGAACAGAACACGCAGCAGTCTCCAGACCTGGGCTCGAGCACGACCCTGCAGCTTTCGCATTCATGGAACCAAAGACAGGCGTCGGTTGGCATGGCTTTTTCCTCGACGTGTCCACATTCGGGACAGGTGATGCGAGATTGCAATTCGACCGTACTCATCGTCGGCTTCACGGGATTACCGGGGTCCGTCACATGCGCGCCATCCAATCGCGTGCGCCGACCGCCGTCACAATGGCTGATCGCCGTCACTTGCGTCGGGCAATCCGCCGGGATGCGGTCGGGGAATGATCGCGGCAATCGAGCTGTTTGCCTGTTACCGCGTTCAGCCACCACGGAGGAGAGATCTCATGCGCACGTTGATCCGCAGGACCCGATGGATTGCCGGAATCACTATCGCGTGCGTGGCTGGAAGCCTGCCCAGTTGCGCCTCGATGGGCGGTGGGGGGATGAAGTACTTCGTGTCGCCTCCGTTCATGGAGAGCGCGAGCACCTGACCAGGCGGCGTTGTCCCGATCATTCGCGTACTGAAACGGTTTTCAACCTCAGTGCATTCGTGATGACGCTGACCGATGACAGCGCCATGGCGCTGGCGGCGATCACCGGCGATAGCAGGATCCCGAAGAACGGGTACAGCACGCCCGCGGCGATGGGGATGCCGGCGACGTTGTAGAAAAACGCGAAGAACAGGTTCTGGCGAATGTTGCGCATCGTTGCCTGCGACAACCGACGCGCGCGAACGATACCGAGCAGATCGCCTTTCAGCAGTGTTATCCCGGCGCTTTCCATGGCGACATCGCTGCCGGTGCCCATCGCAATTCCGATATGCGCCGCGGCCAATGCCGGAGCATCGTTCACGCCGTCTCCCGCCATCGCCACGACGCGGCCTTCGCTTTTGAGCCGCTGCACCGCCGCACTCTTGTCTTGAGGGAGCACCTCGGCGACGACTTCGTCGATGCCGAGCTCGCGTCCGACCGCTTCGGCTGTCGCCTTCATGTCGCCGGTCAGCATGACGACCCGGATTCCCTCGGCACGCAGCGCGTGCACGGCCTCCCGCGCCGTCGTCTTGATGGGGTCGGCGATGCCGACGAAGCCGGCGAGCCGCGCATCCACGCCGACAAAGATAACGGTGGCGGCTTTCGCCCGCAGTGCGTCCGCGGACGCCGCCATGCTGCCGGTGTCGATGCCGTTTTCCGACAGGAATCGCGCATTTCCGCACACGATTTTCTTGCCGTTCGCGATGCCGATAACCCCTTTGCCGACCGGTGAATCGAAGTCGGTGACTTCGGATAATGCCAACCCGCGTTCGGCGGCAGCCGCCACAATGGCCGCCGCCAGCGGATGTTCACTGGCGCGTTCCACACTCGCCAGCAACTGGAGCACCGCATCGGCATCGAAGCCCTGCACGGGCTCGATTTGCACGACCTTGGGACGTCCTTCGGTGAGCGTCCCGGTCTTGTCCACGACGAGCGTATCGATCTTTTCCATCAATTCGAGCGCTTCGGCATCACGGATGAGCACGCCGCTTTGCGCCGCGCGGCCCACGCCCACCATGATGGACATCGGTGTCGCGAGCCCAAGTGCACACGGGCACGCAATGATGAGCACCGTCACTGCGACAATCAACGCGTAGCCGAATGCAGGCGATGGCCCCCAGACGAGCCACGCAATGAACGCGACGAGGGCGATGCCGATGACAACGGGCACGAACCACGCGGCGACCTTGTCCGCCATTCGCTGGATGGGCGCACGGCTTCGCTGCGCCGCGGCCACCATGTGGACGATTTGCGCGAGCAGGGTGTCGGCTCCCACGTTCTCGGCGCGCATCACGAAGCTGCCCGTCTGATTCAACGTGCCGGCCACGACTTTCGCGCCAGGCTCTTTGGACACGGGCATCGACTCGCCGGTGACCATCGATTCGTCGACGGTTCCCTTTCCCGTATCGACGACACCGTCGACTGGTACTTTCTCGCCAGGTCGCACGCGCAATCGATCGCCGATTACAACGTCTTCCAGCGGCACTGTCTCGTCGCTGCCATCGGCGGTGACACGCAACGCGGTCTTGGGCGCGAGGTCGAGCAGGGCGCGGATGGCGCCGGACGTGCGTTCACGTGCGCGCAATTCGAACAACTGTCCGACCAGCACGAGCACGGTGATGACGGCCGCTGCCTCGAAGTACACGGCGACCGAACCATCCGCGTTGCGAAACGCCGCTGGAAACAGTCCGGGCGCGAGCGTGCCGACGATGCTGTAGACCCAGGCGACGCCGGTTCCCAGTGCGATCAGCGTGAACATGTTGAGGCTGCGATTGCGCAGCGACAGCCACGCCCGTTCGAAGAACGGCCAGCCAGCCCAGAGGACCACCGGGGTTGCCAGCAACAATTGCACCCAGTTCGAGGCCTGCTGCCCGATGTATCGATGCACGTCGAATACGTGCGCGCCCATTTCCAGTACCAGTACCGGCAGCGTCAGTACCAACCCGATCCAGAATCGCCGCGTGAAGTCCGCGAGCTCCGGGCTCGGGCCGGTCTCGGCGGTTGCGAGCACCGGCTCGAGCGCCATGCCGCAGATCGGACAGTGGCCGGGTCCCATCTGGCGGATTTGCGGGTGCATCGGGCAGGTGTATTCGACATCGTTGCCCGTCGCGGACGCGCCGCCAGAAGCAGCTTGTGAAGACCTGGAGACCGGCGGCGGGTGACCCGCGTCGGCGGAATGGGATGCGTGGTCATGATTCACGTGAAAGACTCCCTCGGCATTGCGTCATGTAGGGGTCAATCGCCTGCGCATTGCCTCGCGCGAAACGCATGCCCC
>DATCFA010000318.1:0-3785 GCA_036509805.1 Casimicrobiaceae bacterium | reverse complement strand
GTCGTCGAGCAGTCGATCGGCAAGCTGTTCATCGCCGGTATCGTCCCGGGCCTGCTGCTGTCGTTGCTGTTCGCGTTGTGGGTGATCTACAAGTCGCACCGTGATGGCCGCATGACGCGCCGGAACAATCCCGATGTCGTGGTCGTCAACGAATCCTTCACCTGGCGGGAGCGCTTCACGTCGCTGCCCCGGATCCTGCCGTTCTTCGTGATCATCACGGTCGTCATGATCACGCTCTACGGCGGATTCGCCACGCCGTCCGAAGTGGCCGGCGTGGGCGCGTTCGCGACGATGGTGATGGTGATCCTGATCTACCGCTGCTACCGGTGGAGCGCGCTGCAGCCGATCCTGCTCAGCACGGCGAAAGAATCGTGCATGCTGATGATGATCATCGCGATGGCGTTCCTGTTCACCTACGTGATGAGCTACCTCTACATCAGCCAGGAGGCGACGCAATGGCTGGTGGACCTCAACCTGTCGAAGTGGGGATACCTGTTCTGGGTCGACATCCTGGTGGTCGTGCTGGGATTCTTCCTGCCGCCGGTCGCGATCATCCTGATGGTGACGCCGGTGATCATGCCGGGGCTGCTCGCGCACGGCTTCGATCCGATCTGGTTCGGCGTCAACATGACGATCATCATGGAAATGGGGCTCATCCATCCGCCGGTCGGGCTCAACCTGTTCGTCATCCAGGGCATCGCGCCCGATATTTCGCTGAAGGACCTGATGTGGGGCGTGACGCCGTTCATCGTGATCATGCTTCTGTTCGTCGCGCTGATCTCGGTCTTGCCGCAAATCGCGACGTGGTTGCCCAACCTGTTCTTCGCGTCCTGATTCGCCGATGACGAAATCGTTGGTCGAACGAGTCGTCCCCGACTCCGTTTTCTGCTGCACTACTTCTGCGTCATGTTCGTCGCGCCATCCCAATCCGCCGGTGGTGGCGACGCGATGAACCGGTGGCAGCGGTCGACGAACAACGTATAGAGCGTCGTCGACACGTCCTCGTCCTCCAGCGCCGCGAAAATCTCGATGGCGGCTTCGAAATCGCGCGCGCGATAGCGTTGCAGCGCTTCGTTCCAGCGCGCGAGTCGCGCCGCCGCGTTGGACGCGACGGCGGTACCCAGCGGCTCCCAGATGGCGATGGGCGCTTCGTGATTGACGACGCGCACCAGATCGACTTCGCGCCACGTGAACGCCGGCGCCGCGTCGCGCGTCGCCTGCCCGCACAGGATCGTCACGCCGTAGACCTTGGTCAGCCCTTCGATGCGCGACGCCAGGTTGACGGCGTCGCCGAGCACCGTGTACGCTTGGCGGAAACGTGAGCCCATGTCGCCGACATTCATCATCCCGGTGTTGATGCCGACGCCGATGTGCAGCTCGGGCCACCCGCGCGCGGCGAACACCGGCGACAGCGTCGGCATCGTGTCGCGCATCGCGATCGCCGCTGCCACGGCCTCGTGCGCATGCTCGGAAATGGCGAGCGGCGCGCCCCAGAATGCCATGATCGCATCGCCGATGTACTTGTCGATCGTGCCGCGCGAGCGGTGGATCGCTTCCGTCATCGACGTGAGGTAGACATTCATCATCGCCGAGAGCTCGCGCGGCGAGAGGCGCTCGGACAGCGCGGTGAACTGGCGCACGTCCGAGAACATCACCGTCAGCTCGCGACTCTCGCTGTCGAGCGAAAAACTCTCGCCGCTCTCGACCATCTCGGTGACGCGCTCGGGCGGCACGTACTGGCGGAACATCCCCGAGATCAAGCGCGACTGCTGCGCTTCCTTGACGAAGCCCGTCAGCAGGTTGTACAGCCACAGCGTGAGCAGTATCGCCAGCGTGCGCGCGAGCGCAATCACCGACTTGTCGTGGATCCAGAACCAGAAATTGAGCGCGATCACCGCCAGCGCCAGGCCGCCCACCCCCATCGTCGTGATCCATGGCCGCCGCCACGGAATCAGGAACACCACCAGCAGTCCGGCGACGACGATCACCAGCGTCTCCACCTCGCGCGCGCCGCGAGGGACGGAAATCATGTCGCCATTGAGCATTCCCGACAGCAGGTTCGCGTGCAGCTCGACGCCGGGAAAGTCGGGGCTGAACGGCGTGGAGCGCAGGTCCTGCAATCCCTTGGCGGTCGTGCCCACCAGCACGATGGCGCCGTCGATTCCGGTGACGCGGCTGCTGCCATCGAGGATGTCGGCTGCGGATTCGTAATGGAACGTTCGCGGGGGGCCGCGGTACGGAACCAGCGCGAGGCCGTCTGCGGCCACCGGCACGATCAAGCCGCCGGCGTCGAACGCGGACAGGTCGCCGTTGCTGTCGAAGCGCGGCATGATGCTCTTGGCCTCGACGGCCACCGCCGCCAGCGCGAGCGGCAACGCCGGATAGTAGCCATCACCGTAGCGCTTCACCATCGGCACGCGGCGCACGACGTTGTCGACGTCGAACGCGGGATCGATGTGCCCCGATGCCGCGGCGGCGCGCGTCAGCGACGCCAGGTTCGCCGTGTAGCCGCGCTCCTGCGCGAGCGGGATCACGTGATCGCCGAGCGCCGCGGTGGTGAATGCGGGCGCGGGCAGCAGGCCGCTCTTGTGCGTTGAATCGTCGAAGCCGAATCCCAGCACGACGGGCTTGCCGGCCAGCGCCGCGGCGAGCGTCGCGTCGTAGTCGAGCGAGGGGCGCAGCGCATCCCAGCGCGTGCGAAAGCCCGGCGTGTTCGCGAATGTCGTCGCCGCGAGCCGGTCGATGACGTTTGCGCCGCTCGACGTGTCGGGCTCGGCGAACACGACGTCGAAGCCGACCGCGTGCGCGTGGTAATGGTCGAACAACTGCGTGACGAGCTTCGCGATCTTGTCGCGCGACCATGGCCAGCGGCCTTCGCGCGCGAGGCTCGCCTCGTCGATGTCGACGATCACCACCTGCGGATCGCCGGTCCCCGGGCTCGTCGCGGCCAGCCGCGCGTCGTAGGCAATGGCCTCGAGCTTGGGAATCAACGGCAGCGTGAACGCGTGCGTCAGCGCATCGGCCGCGAACACCGCGATGATGACGCCGCCGACCACCCAGCGCGGCGCGCCCGCCAGCGAGGCGAGCAGCTTTCCGGGCGTGACGCGCACGCCGCCCGTCTAGCCGCCGCGGCGGCGGCGGCGAAAGACCATGCCCAGCGCGGCGAGCGCCAACGCCAACATTGCGAGCGCGGCGGCCGACAGCATCGGCACAGGCACCGCCTCCGCTGGATCGGCCTTGGTCACGGCCACCACGGCCGGCGCCGACAGCGCGGGCGGAAACGCGCCGTCTCCGAGATAACTCGCGGTCAGCGTCAGCGTGCCCGGCGTGCCCGGCGCGGTGGTATTGAACGTCGCCACACCGCCGCTCAGCGCGAGCGTGCCCACTGCGACGCCATTGGCGCGCAGCAGCACGCTGCCCGAAGGTGCGAGCGTCGATTGCGCCGGCGCGTTGACGGCGACCTTCGCACTGACCAACTGACGGGCCTTGACTGCGGCAGGCGCCGCGATGGCCACGGTCGGCGCGCCCAGCAGCGCGCCCTTGATGACGAACAGGTCGTACGGACCCGCGCTGACAGGATTGTAGCGAACGTCGCCCGCATACGTCGCACACACCTGGTAGTGATCGATGCCCAGGTCGCCGAACATGAACTTGACGTCGCTGCCCGCACCGAGTGCGGCCGTGAGCGTCTTCGCCGCCACCGGCGCATCGCCGGGCGTCACCGGGCAGCGCTCGCCGGTGTGCGCAAGCCACACCTGCACGTTGCCGCCGGCGGCGCCGGTACC
>DATCFA010000317.1:0-2895 GCA_036509805.1 Casimicrobiaceae bacterium | reverse complement strand
CCGGAAACGGTGAGCGCTTGTGGCGGCCGACGATGTGCGCAATGGCGCGCAGCGACCCCACCTGGTAGGCGGCGCGGGCGCCACCGCCGGAAAGGATCAGCGCCGACGGCGTCGGCTCGCCGGCACCGCCGCCGCCATGCGCGCCGCGCGCGTCGTTCACGGCGCCGCACCGCCGGCGCGCAGCACGGCGTCGAACATCATCAGCATCGCCGCCGTGGCGCCCCAGATGTAGCGCTCCTGATAGGGGATCGCCCAATAATCGCGGCGCACGTCATCGAGCATCCGGAAGTGGCGTTTCTGGTTGGCGGGCTCGAGCAGGAACGCGAGGGGCACTTCGAACACGTCCGCAACTTCGAGCGGATGCGGATGAATGTCGAATGGCGGCGTCACCCAGCCCACCACCGGCGTGACGTCGTATCCGGTGACGGTTGCGTAGTGCGGCAAGTATCCGAGCACGTCGACGCGCGCCGCCGGCAGCGCGGTTTCCTCGAACGCCTCGCGCAGCGCTGCGGCAGCGGCATTTACGTCGGCGGACTCGACGCGTCCGCCCGGGAAGCTGATCTGCCCCGGGTGATCCGGAAGGCCCGCGCTGCGTTCGGTCAGCAACACATTGACGCCCCCGGGTCGATCGACGAGCGGCACCAGCACCGCCGCTGCACGTAACGGCCCTTCGCGGCCGGGCAACCGATGGCCGTCGGACATGCCGACCAGCGCGGCAGGCGGCGGCGTCGCGAGGCGCGCCGCGACGAACGCGCGCTGTCCGGCATTGGGAAGGGAAAGAAACGGAAGCGGCATCGGACGTGCGGCATGATACCGCGCCGTTGCCGCGGTGCGCGCGTCAATGGTGGAGCGCGGTCAGCCCGCGGGCGATGACCGCGTCGAAATTCGATGACAGCGACGGCAACATCAGCGTCAGCACGATGAAGCCGAGCGACAGCGTCAGCGGAAAGCCGATGGCCAGCAGGTTCACCTGCGGCGCGGTGCGCATCAGCATGCCCAGCGTCAGGTTGGCGATCAACAGCGTCGCGATCACCGGTAACGCGAGTCGGAAGCCGGCGGAGAAGATGTCGCCGGCCGCCTGCAGGATCGCGCCCATGTCGGCCAGCGCCAGGTGGCCACCGGCGACGGGCATGCTGCGGAACGTGTCGTCGAGCGCTGCGATCATCTGCAGGTGGCCGTTCATCGCCAGGAAGTAGAGCATCAGCAGGATCGACAGAAAGCTGCCGATCACCGGTGTCGAAACATTGTGCTCGGGGTCGACGAACGTCGCGAACGAAAGACCCATCTGCAAGCCGATCATGTCGCCAGCGAGCGTCACCGCGGCGAACGCCACCTGCATCGCGAAGCCGATCGCGGCGCCGATGAGCACCTGCTCGAGCACCAGCACGATACCTGCGCCGGAGAACGGTGAAATGGCGGTGATCGGCAGCGCCGGCGCGATAACGAGCGTGATCGCGAGCGCGAGGCCTGCGCGCACCATCTGCGGCATGCTGTCGTCCGACAGGATCGGCGCCGTCATCACTAGTGCGGCGATGCGTACGAACGGAAAGAAGAATCCGGCGAGCCAGGTATTGAGGTCGGCAGCGCCGAGCGTGAACATCGTCAGCCGATCAACTGGGGAATGCTCGAGAACAGGCGGTGCATGTAGTCGACCAGCATCGACAGCATCCACGGTCCGGCGACGATCAGCACGGCGAACATCGCGACGAGCTTGGGAATGAACGACAGCGTCATCTCGTTGATCTGCGTGGCGGCCTGGAACACGCTGACGACGAGCCCGACGACGAGTGCGGTGAGCAGCAACGGTGCCGACAACAGCATCGTCAGCTGCAGCGCCTGCTCGCCGAGTGTAAGAACCGTCTGGCTGTTCATCGCGTCACCCGAAGCTCGCGACCAGCGAACCCAGCAACAGTCCCCAGCCGTCGACCAGCACGAACAGCATCAGCTTGAACGGCAGCGATATCAGCACCGGCGAGAGCATCATCATCCCCATCGACATCAGCACGCTGGCGATCACCATGTCGATGATCAGGAACGGCAGGAACACCATGAAGCCGATCTGGAACGCCGTCTTGAGTTCGCTGGTGACGAACGCGGGCACCAGCACGCGCAGGCCGATGTCCTCCCTGGCCTTCGGCGGCGGCTGCCGCGACAGTCGCACGAACAGCGCGAGATCGGGCTCGCGAGTCTGCTTCAGCATGAACGTCTTCAGCGGCTTCTGCGCGATGTCCAGTCCCTGCATCAGCGAGATCTTCTGCTCGCTGTAGGGCAGGTAGGCATCGGCGTAGATGGTGTCGAACACGGGCGCCATCACGAACATCGTGAGGAACAGCGCGAGTCCGATCAGAATCTGCGTCGGCGGCGAGCCCTGCGTGCCGAGCGCCTGGCGCAAAAGCGACAGCACGATGATGATCCGCGTGAACGACGTCATGAGCAGCAGGACCGCCGGCAGGAACGAGAACGCCGTGAGGACGAGCAGCGTCTGCACCGGCAGCGTGAAGTTCTGCCCGCCGCCTGCGGCAGGCGTGCTGTTGAACAGTGGCAATTCGCTGCTTTGTGCCAGCGCGAGCGGCGCGAACAGCACGATTGCGAGGGCTGCGGCGGCCAGTACGGCCGGCAGCACGTGCCGGCGCGCGGATGCGTGTGTCACGGTCGGTCCGCCGTTCCGGCATCGCCGCCGCCACCGCGCGCCGCGCGTGCGCGCGCCAGCAGCGCTGCGAACGGCGACGTCGCTTCCATACGCGGCGGCAACGTTCCCTTGGGCAGCGTCGACAGCGCGCTGACTTGCCCGGGGGCCACGCCCAGCACCAGCCATTGATCGGCGATCTCGACCAGCACGACGCGCTCGCGCTGGCCGAGCGCCTGCGTGGCGATGATGCGAATGGCGGCGCCGGC
>DATCFA010000316.1:0-8081 GCA_036509805.1 Casimicrobiaceae bacterium | reverse complement strand
CGTTTCGCGTGCACATCCTGCTGCTGCCGGACTGAGCAGCGGAGCCTCAGTCGCGCCCGAAAGGGGGGGCGCCCGGCGGCGTCAGTCGCCAAATTCGTCGAGGATGGCCTCGATCTTGCTGCGGTCGGCGAAGAAGGCGTCGATGCAGCGCGGGTCGAAGTGCTTGCCGCGCTGCGTGTTCAGGTAGTCGATGCCTTCCTCGAGCGACCACGCTTCCTTGTACGGCCGCTTGCTGACCAGCGCGTCGAACACGTCCGCCACCGCCACCACGCGCGCGACCAGCGGGATGTCGTCGCCGTGCAATCCGTTCGGATAGCCGCGGCCGTCGAACTTTTCGTGATGGCCGAGTGCGATGATCGCGCCCATCGACAGGTATTTCGACGGGCTGCCCTTGAGGATGTCGTATCCGATGCGCGGATGCGCCTTCATCCTCTCTTCTTCGGCCTTGTCGAGCGGACCTTCCTTCAGCAGCACCGCATCGGGAATGCCGATCTTGCCGATGTCGTGCATCGGTGCGGCCACTTCCAGCACGTGGACGGTTTCGGTGCCGAGGCCCAGGTGCTGGCCGATCAGCGCCGAATACTTCGCCATCCGCATCAGGTGGTTGCCGGTGACCTTGTCGCGGAACTCACCGGCCTTGGCGAGCTTGGCCAGCGTCTCGAGCTCGCGCTCGTGGATTTCCGACACCGACTTGTCGACCTGGTACTGCAGCACGCGCGCCTGGTCGGACAGCACGATCTTGTGGCGGCGCAGCTCGAGCAGGTTGGCGCAGCGCGCGCGGGTCTCATGCTCGTCGAGCGGCTTGATCAGGAAGTCGGTGGCGCCTGCCTCGAGCGCGTCGTAGCGGATCTTGCGGTCGTCGACGACGGTGATGACGACGATCGGCACGTCGACGCAGTGCGGCAGCGCACGCAACTGCTTGACCAGCTCGATGCCGTCGAACTCCGGCAGCTTGTAGTCGGTCAGCACGATGTCGACGCGATTGTTGCGCGCGAACTCGAGCGCGCGGGTGGGCGTGTCGAACAGCTCCAGGTTCAGACGCCCGTCGATCTGGCGGACGATCTCGGCCAGCAGCAGCCGGCTGGAAAACAGGTCGTCGACGATCAGCACGGTATTGCGCTGCGCGCGCGCGAAGGCGAGCTCGGAAATCGTTCCGGTGGTGCCTGGTACGCGGGAAAGCACGGCGCTCATGCGTTTGCCTGTGAACGTGAATACGGAGCCCTGATGCAAGCAAGACTCGGGCCTTGAATGGGCAGGACGATGCCGACTGTACGCCACCATCGGCGCGTTGTCGCCCGTGAGCGCAATGTTGCCGGCCCCGAAACGGAAATGATGCGGATGTGGTCGGGGCGAGAAGATTCGAACTTCCGACCCCCTGCACCCCATGCAGGTGCGCTACCAGGCTGCGCTACGCCCCGACCGGAACCTTCGATTATAGCGCGGCGCATGTGTCGGGCGCGAGGGTTAGTTCAGTCCGGATCGACGTCGAGCAGCTTGCGGATACGCAGCAACTCCTGCCGCAGCGCGGCAGGATTGGCAACGCCGGGCGCCGGCGCGGGAACGCTGGTGGTCGACGGCGTCGGGCGCGCGGCGGCACGCGGCTCGGCGGTCTCGAACTCGAGCCGGTGGCGCGCGCCGTTGATGGTGAAGCCCTGCTCGTAGAGCAGGTCGCGGATGCGGCGGATCAGCAGCACTTCGTGATGCTGGTAGTAGCGCCGGTTGCCGCGGCGCTTGACCGGTTTGAGCTGCGTGAACTCCTGCTCCCAATAGCGCAGCACGTGCGGCTTGACGGCGCACAGGTCGCTGACCTCGCCAATCGTGAAATACCGCTTGGCGGGGATCGGCGGCAGCTCCGATTTAGCGGGTCGTGGATCCGGCATGGTTCGCGGCTTCGACCATGGCCTTCAGTTTCTGGCTGGCGTGGAATGTCACGACGCGGCGCGCGGTGATCGGGATTTCCTCGCCGGTCTTGGGATTGCGACCGGGCCGCTGCGGCTTTTCACGCAGCTGGAAATTGCCGAAGCCGGACAGCTTGACGCTGTGGCCCTGCGCGAGCGCAAGGCGGATTTCCTCGAAAAAGCGCTCGACCATGTCCTTCGCCTCGCGTTTGTTGAGCCCCAGTTGCTCGAACAGAAGGTCGGCCAGCTCAGCTTTGGTTAACGTCATGTTCATCCTGCGGTTGCACCAGGTTCGTGGTTGCCCAATTTCCCGCTAACGAAGCGTGCCGCCGCAGTGATCGGCCAGCGCGCGCGTGATGCCACGCAGCGCGCCGTCGATGTCCGCGTCCGTCAAAGTACGTGCAGTATCCTGCATAAGCACAAGAATCGCAAGGCTTTTTTTGCCCTCACCAAGCCCTTCGTCACGGTAAACGTCGAACAGCGTGATCGCGCCGACGAACGGTGGCGCCGCGTCCCTCGCGACGCCGAGCACGTCGGCCGCGCGCGTGCTTTCGTCGACGACGATGGCCAGGTCGCGGCGCACGACGGGCGTGCGCGCCGAGAATTCGGCGTGCGGCAGCGCCGAGCGTTGCAACGCCTCGGCATCGGCTTCGAACACGATGGCCGGCGCCGGCAGCCCGAAGTGACGGACCACGCGCGGGTGCAACTCGCCGATGAAGCCGACAGCACAGCCATCGACGACCAGCGCGGCGGCCCGCCCCGGGTGCAGCGCCGGATGCGTCGACGCGGGCGTTGCGAGCTCGGCGCGCGCAACGAGCGCGGCGACATCGCCTTTCACGTCGAAGAAATCGACGGCGCGCGTGGCGGCACCCCATTGCTCCGGCCATGCCGCGCCGAACGCCAGGCCGCCCAACCGCAGCGGCTGCGAGTAGCCATCGCCGTCACGGGCAAACACGCGCCCGAATTCGAACAGCCGCGCGCGGCGCGCGCCCTGGGCGAGGTTGGCCGCCAGCACCGCCAGCAGGCCAGGCATCAGCGAGCTGCGCATGACGTCCAGGTGGCTGGCGATCGGGTTCTGCACGGCGACCGGCCGGGCGCCGGGGTCGAGCGCCTGTTCGGCCGTGGAATGCACGAAGCTGAAGGTGACGATTTCCTGCCAGCCGCGCGCGATCAGCCGCGACTTGACGGCTGCGGCCGGCACCGCCGACTCGCTGTCCGGCAGCATCCGCTGCACATGGTGGCCGCTGCGCGCCGGGATGGCGTCGTAGCCGTGGATGCGCGCGATCTCCTCGACGAAGTCTTCCTCGATCGCCAAGTCGAAGCGGAACGACGGCGGCGTGACGACAAAGTCGTCGCCGTCGCGCGTGTGGCCGAAAGCGAGACGCGCGAAAATGCGCGCGATCGCACCGGCGTCGATGGCGATGCCCAACAGCCGCGCCACTCGCGCGACGCGCACGCGCACGGGGTTGCGCGCCGGCAGCGTGGCCTTGCTGTCGGACAGCGGTCCGGCGCGCCCGCCGCAGATTTCGAGGATCAGCGCGGTCGCGCGCTCGACCGCCGCCGGTCCCAGTTCGAAGTCGACGCCGCGCTCGAAGCGATAGCCGGCGTCGCTGGCCAATCCCAGCCGGCGCATCCGGCCCTGGATGGTGTCGGGACTGAAGAAAGCGCCTTCGAGGAACACGGCGGTGGTGTCGTTGGCGATGCCCGAATGCTCGCCGCCCATGATGCCCGCGAGGCCCAGCGGCTTCGCGCTGTCAGCGACGAGCAGCAGGTCGGATGTGAGCTCGAGCACGTCGCCGTTGAGCAGCGTCAGCCGCTCGCCTTCGCGCGCGTAGCGCACGACGACGTCGCCGTCGAGCCGGCGGCGGTCGTACGCGTGCAACGGCTGGCCGAGCTCGAGCATCACATAGTTGGTCACGTCGACGATCGCTGAAATCGGGCGAATGCCGCTGCGCGCGATGCGCTCCCGCATCCACGGCGGCGTCGGCGCGTCCGCATCGACGCCCTCGATGACGCGCGATGCGAAGCGCGGGCACGCATTGGTGTCGTGGATGACGACGCGCTGCACCGCGCCGGCGGACACCGGCACGGGCGGCACGGGAGGCGGCGTCAGCGCGGCGCCGGTGATCGCGGCGACTTCGCGCGCGATGCCGTGCAGCGACAGGCAGTCGGCACGATTGGGCGTGATCTTCAGCGTGATGAGCGCGTCGTCCAGGTCGAGCGCTTCGCGCAGCGGCGTGCCGGGCGCAAGGTCGGCCGCCAGCGCGAGCAGGCCCTCGGCGTCGTCCGACAGGCCGAGCTCGCGCGCCGAACACAGCATCCCCTGCGAATCGACGCCGCGCATCGTCGCGCGGCGTATCGTCACGCCTCCCGGCAGCACGGCGCCTTCGCGTGCGCACGCGACGGTCATTCCCGAGGCCGCGTTGGGCGCGCCGCAGACGATGGTCAGCGCAGCACCGCTGCCATCGTCGACCGTGCAGACGCGCAGCCGGTCGGCGGCCGGATGCGGCGCGATGGCGTCGATCCGCGCGACGACGACGCCGGCGAAGGGCGGGGCGGCGACGCCAACGTCCTCGACCTCGAGCCCCGCCATCGTCAGCGCGTCGGCGAGCGCTGCCGTCGCGAGCGGCGGGTCGCACAGCGTGCGCAGCCAATGTTCGGAAAACTTCATCGTGGTCTCGTGCGCAACGGGCGCTCGCCTGCGCTAGCGGAATTGCGCCAGAAAGCGCAGGTCGTTTTCATAGAAGATGCGCAGGTCGTCGATGCCATAGCGCAGCATCGCCAGGCGGTCGGGGCCCATGCCGAACGCGAAGCCCTGCCACTGTTCGGGGTCGATGCCGGCTGCGCGCAACACGTTCGGATGCACCTGTCCCGAGCCCGCGATCTCGAGCCAGCCGTCGCCGAAGCTCATGTCGATTTCGGCGGAGGGCTCGGTGAACGGGAAGAACGACGGCCGGAAGCGAATCTGCAGGTCGTCGCGCTCGAAGAACTGGCGCAGGAAGTCGCTGATCACGCCCTTCAGGTCGGCGAACGTCACGTCGCGGTCGATCCACAGCCCCTCGACCTGGTGGAACATCGGCGAGTGCGTGGCGTCGCTGTCGACGCGATAGACGCGGCCCGGCGCAATGATCTTCACCGGCGGTGGATGCGTTTCCATGTAACGCACCTGCACAGGTGAGGTGTGCGTGCGCAGCAGCGCGCCGCCGTCGACGTAGAACGTGTCGTGCATCGAGCGCGCCGGATGGTTCTCCGGCGTGTTGAGCGCGGTGAAGTTGTGGAAGTCGTCCTCGATCTCGGGGCCGTCGGCAACCACGAAGCCCATCGAGTGGAACAGCGTGGCGACGCGCTCGAGCGTGCGCGTCAGCGGGTGCATCGCGCCGGCGTCGATGCCGCGCCCCGGCAGTGTCACGTCGAGCGCCTCGGCGGCGAGCGCGCGCGCGAGCTTGGCGTCGCCGAGCGCGCTGCGGCGCGCCGCCAGCGCGTCTTCGATCAGCGTCTTCGCCGCGTTGATCGCAGCGCCTTCGGCGCGCCTTGCGTCGGGCGCGAGTGCGGCGAGCGCCTTGAGCCGCGTGGTGATCGCGCCCGCCTTGCCGACGTAGCGCGCCTTCGCGTTTTCCAGCGCCGCCGAATCGGCAGCGGCGGCGAATTCGCGCCGCGCTTGCGCGACGATGTCCCCTAACCCGTCCATCGATTGCCCTGTCGGCCGTCAACCACGCTGCAACTTAAAGAAAAGGGAGGCGGTCGTGCGCCTCCCTCTCCTGCGGTCGTGCGCTCAGGCCAGCGAGGCCTTGGCCTGCTCCGCGATCTTGCCGAACGCGGCCTTGTCGTGCACGGCCAGGTCGGCCAGCACCTTGCGGTCGATGTCGATCGACGCCTTCGACAGCCCGGCGATGAACACGCTGTAGGTCATGCCGAGCTCGCGTACCGCCGCGTTGATGCGCGCGATCCACAGCGCGCGGAACTCGCGCTTCTTGGTGCGGCGGTCGCGGTACTGGTACTGGCCCGCCTTCATCACCGCTTCCTTGGCGATCCGGTAGACGTTCTTGCGGCGGCCGCGATACCCCTTGGCCAGCTCGAGAACCTTCTTGTGCCGCGCGCGGGCGGTCACGCCACGTTTGACTCTTGGCATTTTCCCGCTCCCTTACATGTACGGCAGCATCGCGCGCACCGAATCCATGTTCGTGCGATGCACGCCCGTCGGACCCCGCAATTGACGCTTGCTCTTGGTGGACTTTTTGGTGAGGATGTGGCGCTTGAAAGCCTGGCCGCGTTTGACGCTGCCGCTTCCGCGCACACGCAGGCGCTTTTTCGCGCCCGACTTGGTCTTCATCTTCGGCATGATCGCCGTTCCTTATTTGCTGCCCACAGCGGTGCTCGCACTGGTCGAGTCTTTGGTACCGGCCTCGGGCTTGGTGGTGGGATGCTTTGCAACCACGGCTACTTTCTTCGGGGCCAGCAGCATCACCATTTGCCGGCCTTCGAGCTTGGGAAACTGCTCGACCTGCGAATACGGCTCGAGGTCGCCCTTGATCCGTTCCAGAAGCCGTATCCCGAATTCCTGGTGCGCCATTTCACGGCCGCGAAAGCGCAGCGTGATCTTGGCCTTGTCGCCTTCGTTGAGGAACTGGATCAGGTTCCTCAGCTTGATCTTGTAGTCGCCGTCGTCGGTCCCGGGTCGGAACTTCACTTCCTTGACCTTGATCTGCTTCAGCTTGAGCTTGGCCTCGTGCTGGCGCTTCGACTCGCGGTACTTGAACTTGCCGAAGTCCATGATCCGGCATACCGGCGGCTCGGCCAGCGGCGCGATTTCGACCAGGTCGATTTCCGCGGCTTCGGCTTTCGCCAGCGCATCCGCCAGCGGCACGATTCCAAGTTGTTCTCCGTCTACTCCAACCAGACGAATTTCGGGCGCAGTGATTTCCCGGTTGATCCGCTGCGGCTTTTCGAGTGCTATGTGCCTGTCTCCATCAAGATGCGAATAAGGCCGTGCCGCCGGCACCGGCGCGCGCATCGTACACGCGCATCAACGATGCTCGGCGATTTCCGCCTGGAAACGCGTGAGCAAAGCCTCAACCGACATCGTGCCGAGGTCTTCGCCGGCGCGCGTGCGCACGGCCACCGTCTGTGCCTCCCGTTCCTTGTCACCCACGATCAGCTGATAGGGCAACTTTTGGAGGCTATGTTCCCGTATTTTATAGCTTATTTTCTCATTACGCAAATCGGCGCGCGCGCGGATTCCGGCTGCGTGCAGGCGTTCGCTGAGCGCCTGCGCGTACGGCCCGGCGCGGTCGGTGATCGACAGCACGACCGCCTGCACTGGCGCCAGCCACAGCGGCAGCGCGCCCGCATGGTTCTCGATCAGGATGCCGATGAAGCGCTCCAGCGAGCCGACAATCGCACGATGCAGCATTACCGGCACCTTGCGGCCGTTGTCCTCGTCGACATATTCGGCACCCAGGCGCCCGGGCATCTGCGCGTCCACCTGCATCGTCCCGCATTGCCACGATCGGCCCAGCGAATCCTTGAGGTGATATTCGATCTTCGGTCCGTAAAATGCGCCTTCTCCCGGCAACTCCGTCCATTCAGTGCCGCAGGCGCGCAATCCATCGCGCAGCGCAGCTTCGGCGAAGTCCCATTCCTCGTCGCTGCCGAGCCGCGGCTGCGGGCGCAGCGCGATCTTGATCGCGACGTCGGTGAAACCGAAATCGCGATAGACCTTCATCGTCAGCGTGTTGAACGCGACGACTTCGGACTGGATCTGCGCGGTCTTGCAGAAAATATGGCCGTCGTCCTGCGTGAAGCCGCGCACGCGCATCAGTCCGTGCAGTGCGCCGGAAGGCTCGTTGCGATGGCATGAGCCGAATTCGCCGTAACGCAGCGGCAGGTCGCGGTAGCTGCGCATGTCGGCATTGAAAACCAGCACGTGCCCCGGGCAGTTCATCGGCTTCAACGCGTAAATGCGCTTTTCCGATTCGGTGACGAACATGTTGTCCTGGTAGTTCGCCCAGTGCCCGGACTTTTCCCACAGCGCGCGGTCGAGAATCTGCGGGCAGCGCACCTCCTGGTAGCCGTTGTCGCGGTAGACGCGCCGCATGTACTGCTCGACTTCCTGCCAGATCGACCAGCCTTTCGGATGCCAGAAAACCATGCCCGGCGCTTCTTCCTGCAGGTGGAACAGGTCGA